>DATCMY010000339.1:0-2982 GCA_036565505.1 Hanamia sp. | reverse complement strand
CAGTTCATGGTCTGTAACAAATCCTTGTTCAAATAAAACTTCACAATTGGATTCTTTAATGCCTTCCTGAGTACCTGCTGAAACTTCTGGTAGCATATAATCATCTACACAAAAAATAAATACATCTGCTAATACAGGGAGGTAATATAATAACCCTTTTTTCTGTGCCTCAAAGTCGTGTGATGCATCAAAGTAATATAAATCAATCCCTTTGGGTACTTCGCTTAAATCAACGTTGAAACTATCTGATTTAATAATTTTTAATTTTGCATCAATCAATGCCATACATTTAGTTGCATTTATTCTAAAAGCAGATTCGTATGTTTGTCCCTCCGTATCATCAGAAGCCCAACTATCAATAGCAATAGCAGTTTTTATATTATCATTTCTGTAAACCATAGAGCAGAATGACCCTCCTACATGACTACCATGATCGCAGACTATTGTACTTATCGCACCTAAGTTATTAAGCAAGTGGCGTATGTTCAATGACATTAATCCAGGCACAGATAAGGCTTCATCAGTTAATCTTGATTCTCTTTTTAATGCTTTCTCAATAGCTTTTTTTATACCTTCAATTTTTTCTTCTGTATTCATATAATTGATTTTAATTCATTTTTTACTCTTTCAAAATCATGTTCTATATTATCACAATGCCATGCGAAAAACGCACCTGTATTTAATTTAGGATGAAAGTTAGGAATTACGATACTTGACCATCCTTTAAAATCTTCCGGCAACCATCCTGATTTATGACTATCAGGATTTATATCTGTTTCTACTGTTACCATATATTCTCCCAAAGGTGTAAATATTATCTGCATTTCAGAATTGGTTAGCATCAATTCAATCAATTCAAATCCTTTATCTTTTGGCAAATGCTCAATCCCATCACTACAAATAGCCACATCATAAATAATTTCATTCTTTTTTAAGAAATTAAATATGTCATTGCAGATGAAATATTTTTGGTCATCAGTATTGTCTAACTTCCTGTCTAAAATATCAATATACGTTTTTGTTTTAAATCCTAACATTTGTGTATATGGCGCATGATGACACATTAAATCAACCATACTTTTATTTTCTGTATCGCCACAAATAGCTTTAAGTATTTTTAAATACACCTCGCCGCTACCTTCTATATTTTCTAAAATTAATTGCATATTAATTTTTTAATAGCATCAATAACAATATCTGAATCACCTTTACAGCATTGTAAATATTTTGGTGTGTCTTTATAAAAGCACTCAACCCCTGCTGTGCCACCTATGTGATGCCAACAAAATGATTTATCACAACCCCCTTGCACTATTTCAACATTAGTTAAATCAGGGTGAATATAATCAGGATTTACACTGCCAAACATTATTACACATGGCTTATTATAAGCCACCGCTATTCCTGCTGGTGCGCTATCTACGCCAATAAATAAATCTGCACCAGCAATTACAAATTTCATAAATCCTACCGATGGCGTATTTATTTCAATTCCACATTCATCATGTTCGTTCTTACTTATTTGAAGTACAGTATATCCATTATTTTCTAAATATCTTTGAACTGCTTTCCAATTTACACCATAAGAGTTTCTTTCCAGCGTAGAACGATTATCCAAATGTATTACTGCATACTTTTTAAACAACTTTGTTTTATCATCTACTAAAGGATAAAGCTGTGGACGGGTTAATTGATAATCTTTTATTCCGCAAAATTCAAAATACGATTTAAGATAATTTTGAAAAGGTTTTACTTCATAAACTAAATCAAGGTTAACTTCTTTTTCAGGTTTTATTCTATCCCTGTCAAATTGGACAATATGTTTTATAGGAAAATAATGTTGGCTGTACAAATCAAAAAATGAAAGTGGAATATCAAGAACAATGTTATACCCTTTTAGATAATAATATCGCAGAAGCGGTTCCATGATTACAATATCACCAAGCGCACCAGACCTTTTTAAAATTATTGTTGGTCGGTAAGGTGCATGAAAATTTCCATGAAATCCAAAAGTTCTACAAATAGGTTCTTTGCACTCAAAAGAAAATGTATCTGCAACTTCTTCCGTTGCGAATTTTATTCCATATTTCTCTGTTAGATATTCTCCGTAGATAATGCAAATGGTTTGGTCTTCATGTCCTACAACATCAATTAATTTATCTGTACCAAGTATCGTTTGAAGTTTTTGGGATCGTATAGAAAATCCACCATTACCTACATTTCTGTTATGCTCATATACCCAGCTACCACCTGTGTAATCGTAATCATAAAATTTATCATCCCAGCAATCACCATTTAAAATAAATCCATCGTGCTGAACTATGAGAACAAAATCAGTATCAAAATATTTGTAAAGTTCTTTGATGATAAATTTGCTGTATTCTTCTTTGCTGCTAATAGTTGGTATCTGTACTACTTCTATCCCTTCAATATCTAAAGGAATATTAGTTAGCAATACCGTTCGTGCTGCCTTTACTTGCTCATTACATTTTTGCAATGCTGATACCGCTTTGCCATAATTATAACAGTCAACACAGATGATTGTTATTCTGTTTAATTCTATCATATAATTGCAAGTATATCTGCTTCCCGCATGAGTAAATATTTTTTATCCTCTATCTGTATTTCCTGTCCTGCATGTTTACCATACAAAACATTATCGCCTACTTTTACAATCAATGGTTCTCCCTTTAATCCATTACCTACATAAATTATTTTACCTCTTTGTGGTTTTTCTTTTGCCGAATCTGGTATAATAATTCCTGATGCTGTTTTAGATTCTACAGGGATTGCTTCCAATATTACTCTATCATGTAATGGTTGTATTTTGTCGCTCATAATTCTCCTTTTATCTGATTTATTTTGTGAACATTTTTTAGCTGATTTGTTTCTCATTGTCTTTATTTAAAAATTTATTAAATGTATATTCAACATCGGTTTGGTGATAAAAATCTTTTGCCCATTCACCTACTACTACATGGG
>DATCMY010000338.1:0-1664 GCA_036565505.1 Hanamia sp. | reverse complement strand
AACCACTCCATAATATCCAAATCTTGGATGAGGAATGTGAGACTGATCTTCCTGATCAATACTAATTGCACGTGCCTGTTCAAAATGATGTTTATCTATACTGCTTGGAAAAGGAAAAATATTATGATGTTGATCCTTTTTTGCATTGTATAAATTATGTCCGCCAGTGAATACAAGGTCAGCTTTATTAAAAAGCTCTTTTTCCCTTTCTCTTAATTGCGGTGGCGCGAAATTAAATAATGACAACTCGTCCATGCAATCATATATGATCATTTTAGGTGAGAAATAATTTCCAACAGCCAGAGCCATTGGTGTATAATACCAGAATAAATAGTTGGTTATCTTTTCATCATCAAATAAGGCCCGAAGCAACATGACCTGTTGAAAAATGCTATCCTCTTCCGAAAGTCCATGTTGGATATGTGGAATAACAATAGTAAGATTTCCTTTACGATCTAATTGCAAATGACTGGTATCATCAATATCAAACAATGGCTCCTCAATTAGAAACACTCGGTTTTGATTTGCGAACCTTGTCATTAGATGCTGAGGTCTTTGGTAAACAAAATCCCACCTTAAATGGCAAAAACAAACTAGATCCATAGATGCGGTTTATTAGTATACTTATCTGAGTGCTATTAATATGCCAATATATAATTGCTGGAACTCTTTTTATAGAAACTACTAAATATGAACAACTTGTACAAAAAAATCCTCAACCTGTATCCTGTTTGTGGAATATTAACAATGTATAATATATTACTCCAGAGGCAATTTTGGCAGATTATAGAGTTTTGATCGGGTAAATTATTAAGCCTTAGGTTTTGAATATAAGAAATGGACGGACCAATTTATAATTTTTGGTACAAGGCTCTTAATTTTTCTTTCGTCACAATTTTTTCCCAGCCGGGCCCTAAAGCATTTTCCCAAAGAGGTTTCATACCAAGTGAAATATTTATCATTACCTGGAACTGTTCTTCAGTTAAACCTGCGCAAATATTTTCAGGAATATGAATCCCATTCTTTTCAACCATCTTTTTAAATTCTTTTACGGCTTCGGGATAATATTCTTCAAGATGATTGAAAACAATGCAATTGCCTATGCCATGTTTGATGCCCAGTAAATAACTTAACCCATAACTTACTGCATGAGCAACACCCACCTGGCTATAAGCAATGCTCATTCCTCCTGCATAAGAAGCCATCATTAGTTTGTCATCACTTTCATTATCCCATTTATCTTTTTCAACAAATACTTCGCGGCAAAGCTGGAGCGCCTTTTCTCCATAAGATTTACTGAATTCGTTTAGATAAGTTCCCTGCAAACTTTCAATGCAATGAATATAACAATCCATACCTGTGTAGAACCGCTGATCTATTGGAGCATTGGCAGTTAATTCAGGATCTAAAACGATCTGGTCAAAAGGTGTGAAATCAGAATTCATTCCCAACTTTTTAATTGGACCGGTAAGAACCGTTGTGCGACTTACTTCTGCGCCTGTACCACTTAATGTAGGAATACCGGCTTTATAAACGCCGGGATTTTTTACAAGGTCCCAACCCTGGTAATCTGCAGATGATCCGGGGTTTGTCATCATTAATGACACGGCTTTTGCCAAGTCCATCGTGCTGCCCCCGCCTATGCCAATAATCCCACTAACACT
>DATCMY010000337.1:0-9113 GCA_036565505.1 Hanamia sp. | reverse complement strand
CAATAACATCCAATAAGGGAATAATTAATTGGGAGGGGAAAACCAGGAAAAACCAATACAGGTATAAAAAGCATTATTATTTCCAAAGATTTTGCCAGAAAATTTTGAGGATTATTCGAAAATAAGATTGATTTAGGTATTGCAAACAATTACCGAAGGTTTTTGCAAAAGAATTTCAAACGATTGAATAAAGATTTCAAACGATTGAATAAGAATTGCAAACGATTGCGTATTTTTTTTTTTGAAAATAAGGAAAAAAAAGTTATAGATTCGTTATATCAAAGATTAATGATAAAAATATTCGTAATTAAAAATTAATAATCGAGAAACAAAACATGCGTAGCTAACTGAAGTTTCATCAATGATGGCATGTTTAGGGGAAGTACGAAAATTTTCGAATAATTTTTAAAGACACTAATGCAAAGTGGTTCATGGAGAAGTAACCCTTAATAGTGATTTATTCGAATTTCCCGGAGATGGAGGACAAGATTTTATAAAATTTGAAATAAGAAATAGCATTACCTATTACATTATTACTATACATAGAGCCTAAACTAAAATTTTTTATGACTAAAAAACTTTTACAAAACCGAAAATTTTTGTCTTTATTACTGGTATGCTTCCTCTTTGCTTGGTCCGGAACCATTAAAGCACAAACGGTATCCGGCATAGTCCGTTCTACTGATGATAATCAATCATTAAATGGCGTTACCGTTCAGGTAAAAGGAAGCAGGAATGCCACTACCACAGATCCAGCAGGGAACTATAAACTGACTGGGGTAACATCGGGCAGCTCACTTGTCTTTTCTTTTGTTGGATACAAAAGCCAGACCGTTCCTGTTAGCGGGCGCAACCGGATTGATATTACTTTACAGGCAACAGCCTCTTCTCTCGATGAGGTGGTAGTAATTGGATATGGAACAGTCAAAAAGAAGGATTTGACAGGTTCTGTTGGGATAGTATCTGTTAAAGATATGGCCAAAGCTCCTGTAGGTTCATTTGCTGAGGCGCTTGCCGGACGTGTAGCCGGTGTTCAGGTTAATTCAGTTGACGGTCAGCCTGGCGCTGGAATTAATATTACTATCAGGGGGACGGGCTCGCTAACCCAAAGCACTTCTCCTTTATATGTTATTGATGGGACTCCGAATGAAGATCTGGACCCGAGCACTCTTAACCCGGAAGAAATAGAATCCATGACAATCCTAAAGGATGCATCTTCTACAGCAATTTACGGTTCAAGGGCGGCAAATGGAGTAATACTTATTACAACAAAAAGGGGGAAAGTGGGTAAACCTGTTATGAGCTTTTCCAGCTCAGTGGGTTATCAGATGACTCCAAAACCTGTAGAGTTAATGAGCCCGTATGAATTTATAAAATACCAAAATGAACTGAGGCCTCTTCTTCCCTCTACCACAGCTTATTTCGCAAATGGTAAAACGTTGGAAGATTACAGAAATGTTAAAGGTCTCAATTTTCAGGATTATTTATTACGCACCGGCGCTGCACAAATACATAATCTTGCATTAAGGGGCGGAACCGAACAAACTAAGTATTCCATATCTGGGTCTATTTACGACCAGAAAGGCGTAATAATCAATACAGCATTTAAACGTTATTCAGGCAGGGTAACCATTGACCAGACCATAAGTAAAAAAATAAAAGCTGGTATATCCGCTAATTACAGCGATGTAGTACGATCTGGCCAGGTTATTAACCAGGAAGGAAATAATTCGGGCTCTCCTGTTGCTTATGTATTGGCAAGAGCCTGGGAGTACCGGCCGGTACTCCCACCTGCTCCTATCCCTGAGGACCTACTTAACGATATCACTGATGCAGCAGCAGTTACCCCTGCTGATATAAGGGTAAATCCATTTATTGATTTACAAAATCAGCATGATTTGACCAAAACTAATGTTTTGGATGTAAATGCCCATGTGGATTATGATATTACTAAAGACCTGACTTTTAGATCTGCCGCAAGCATTGTGCGTACCACTTCCCATAGTGAAAAATTTTATAATTCAAAGACAGGTTCGGGAGTGGTTTCCATTTATAATACTAATGGTAGTAATGGATCAATATCAAACTCGTTCACAAACAGCCTTTTTAATTCGAACACGCTTAATTATAAAAAAACATTTAATAATGACCATACTATAACAGGATTAGGGCTGTTCGAAATAAGCAGCATCAACTCATCTGTTAATGGGTATAGTGGCAGGCTTTTACCCAATGAAGGTCTTGGAATAGATGGATTGGACGAAGGAGTTGCTTATAATCCTATTTCAAGCAATACTAGCAGCACCCTGGTCTCTTACGCTACCAGGTGGACTTACAGTTACAAATCGAAATACCTTGTTTCAGCTGTCTTCAGGGCCGATGGGTCATCTAAGTTCAAAAATAACAAGTGGGGATATTTCCCCGGGGCTGCAATAGCCTGGAATATGCAAAAGGAAGGTTTTTTTGCAAAAGCGCTCCCTTTTATTTCTACTTCTAAACTCAGAGTAAGTTATGCCGCTAATGGAAATAACAGGATCTCAGATTTTGCTTATTCCCCTAGTTTATTACAAACTGTTGACGGTTATTCGTTTAATAACAGCACACCGACAGGAGGTATATATGTTTCAAATGTAGGTAATTTAGATTTGAAATGGGAAACTACGAAACAACTGGATCTGGGTTATGAACTCGGGATATTACAAGACAGGGTTTCACTGGAATTTGACCTATATCGAAAAATTACTACAGACCTGCTTTTGGGTGCATTATTACCACCAAGCACCGGATTTGGCTCAGCAACTAAGAACATAGGTTCACTAAGGAATGATGGTGTGGAGTTTACATTGAATGCTATAATTGTTTCAACTAAATCGTTTACATGGCAAAGTAATTTTAATATCAGCTTTAACAAAAATCAGATAGTAGCACTGACCAGGGGCCAGCAAAATTTACCAAGCAACATAACCTATGTTAGCCAGTTCGGTAAGCCTTTATACCTGGCTGCGATAGGGCAACCTGCCGGTATGATGGTTGGATTTGTGTGGGACGGTAATTATCAGTATTCTGATTTTGATAATCCTTCTCCGGGAGTATATATTCTTAAGCCTTCGGTACCTGGTAATGGCGCTGTTAGAAACACGATACTACCCGGTGATATTAAGTACAAGGATCTGAACGGGGACGGTACAATGACTGATGCTGACGTGACCTATATAGGCAGGGGACAGCCTATCCATGTAGGTGGATTTTCTAATAATTTCTCTTATAAAGGATTTGACCTGAGTGTGTTTTTTCAATGGTCTTATGGTAATAATATCTATAATGCCAACCGGCTTTTACTGGAGGGCAATAGTAATCAATATATTCTCTTCAATCAGTTTGCAAGCTATGAAAACCGCTGGTCTCCGGATAACCAAACCAATGCAAATTATAGAACAGGAGGACAAGGGCCTATTGGATTCCATTCATCAAGAGTTGTTGAAGACGGCTCATACCTGCGCCTTAAAACAGTTGCTTTGAGTTATACTCTTCCAGCCCGGATTATTAAAAAAGCGTACTTTACAAATTTAAGCTTTAACGTTTCAGCTCAGAATTTAGTTACGTGGACTAAGTACACAGGTATGGATCCGGATGTTTCAGTCCGTAATAATGTACTCACCCCGGGTTATGATTTTTCTGCTTATCCTCATTCTCAAACAATCGTTTTTGGTATAAAAGCGGCATTTTAAAAATAATTAAAATTAAAAACAATGAAAGGAAAATATCATTTACTCGTTTTACTCTTTCTGATGAGCCTTGGCTCATGTAAGAAATTTCTGGATACAAAACCAACTAATTTCCTTACTCCCGATAGTTATTTTACTACTTACGCTCAATTACAATTTGCCAGAGCCGGTGCATACAGCCCTCTTGGAGGCATCGTGAATTATGAAAATTATTTAATTCCCATGCAAGGTGATGAAGGATATTTGAACAGGTCCACCCTGACTACCGGTCCATGGAATTATTTTTATAATGCGGCAAGCAGTTATGTTTCACAATTTTGGTCTTACTGTTATAGCGGTATTAACCGTGCTAATGTGGTGCTGGCCAATATAGATAAAAATACAGATATAAGTAAGGCATTGCGGGATGTGATACGTGGTGAAATGCTATTTTTGCGAGGGTATTATTATTTCACGTTGGTACAAAATTATGGAGGAGTACCTTTAAAAATAACCCCAACATCTTCGGTTGTAGATGTGGATATGTCCAGAGCCAGCGTTAAAGAAACGTATGCCCAGATATTGAATGACATGGAAGCTGCTGATTCATTGGTGCCCTCTATTAATATTCTTGGCTTTTCAGGTGCAGTGAGTAAATCGGCTGTTCGTGGCTTATTGGCTCGTGTTAATTTACACATGGCCGGGCAGCCTCTTAATGATAAAAGCAGATATGCTGAAGCCAGCAAATGGGCTCAAAAGGTGATGAATGATACAGTAGGGCATGTTTTAAATCCCAGCTACGCGCAAATTTTTATAAACCTTGCTGCGGATAAATATGATATTAAAGAAAGTTTATGGGAAGTAGAGTTTTACGGTAATAATCTAGACCCCACGCAGGTTGAAGGAGGCAACAACGGCATTATCAACGGGGTGCCATGTAATAATCCGCTTACCGGTGTTAGTACTGCTTATATGAGTATTACATCAAAATTTTATAACATATTTGAGCTGGGAGATAACCGGAAATGGTGGAGCATTGCACACATTGCTTATGCTGCCTCCGGCGTTAGCGGCACTAAAACGATGACCGGTTTACCCACGACTGAATCTGCTAAAGACATAAAAAACCCAACAAAATGGAGAAGAGAATATGAAACTTTTCTGCCAAAGAGTGTTTCTGTAACTCCTGAAAACATGCCGATTTTAAGGTACAGTGATATCCTGTTAATGTATGCCGAAGCAGAAAATGAGATTAATGGGCCTACTCCGGCGGCTATAGCTGCGGTTAACCAGGTAAGGCGAAGGGCCTGGTCAACAGGTGTTAAGACCATTACTGTAACCAATGGCGGTTCGGGATATACCTCTGTGCCAACTGTAACCTTTTCAGCCGGGGCTGGTACGGGGCCCGTTAGTATTACAGCTGCTGGAACTGCTACCATATTAGGTGGGAAAGTTACAGCTATTATTTTAACCCGTGATTTGACAGGTGTTACTTTTAATCAGGAAGGGCAATATGCGTCAGCTCCAACTATAACTATTACAGGCGGTGGAGGTACCGGTGCAACAGCAACCACTACAGTGTTTAGTAAAACCGATGCAGACTTAACATTAGCCCAAACATCATCTAAAGAGAGCTTTCTTGCAGCTATTCAGGATGAAAGGTTTCGGGAATTCGGTTTTGAAAATTTAAGAAAACCTGACCTGATACGTTGGGGAATATTCCAGACAGTATTCCAGGACATGGGCAATCAGTTACAAGTGGAATGGCCCGGATCTTTCATTGTGAAAATGTTCTCAAATGCAAGTGCAAGAGACCTGCTGATGCCTATACCTACTGTCGAACTCACCACAAATCTAAAAATGGTACAAAACCCGGGATGGGAGTAATTAAATTTTAAACGAAAAATATGAAATTAAAATATTATAATATGTTATTAGGGGCGCTTTTAATCGCATCCTGTAGCAAGAAAATAGAAGTAACCAATGCGCCTGATTTTAATGTAACAACCGACTCCGCTACATATAAAGCAGGGCAGGAAGTAACGTTCAATATTAAGGACAATGGTGCAAACATCATCTCATTTTATTCAGGCGAAACATTGCAGGAGTATGCTTTTAAAGATGGAAGAACTATAGATGTGAAAGGAGTTGGCGCTACAATGGCATTCACAAGCAGTGTGCAGCTTGGTACACAAGTTAATCAGCTTTCTGTTATGGCATCTACAGATTTTAATGGTGACTATTCCAGTCTTGCAAAAATTAAAGCAGCAACCTGGACAGACATCACCAGCAGATTTGCATTAGGTACCAGTGCCGCCTTTCTGGCTTCAGGTACAAAAGATATTTCAGACCTGATGGTTCCCGGAAAACCAATTTATATTGCGTACAAGTATGTAACAAGGCCGCAGGCAACAAATGGACTTGCACGTGATTGGTTTATCCAGAGCTTTGCAATAAACAGTTTAGCAATTCTTGCTAATACAGCCAGTGCTACACCTATTGCTTTAACCCTGGCAGACCAGGCTCATGCAGGTTTCAGAATAATTGATCAAAATGCAGCGACTATAAAAAGCGCAACCTTCATACCTTATGATATGGCTCCGGCACAGGCTTCAACCACCACCACCAGGATTACCCTTTATGGGAATCGGTATTTAACTCCTATTCTCCCGATTTTCGATTCTACTAACTCTGTTTTCGATCCGAAAAATCCGATCTATGACCCCTATAGCCTGGCATACGTCCCAACTGCAGTTAGGCCAATCTTCGTACTTTATGATCCGGCTAGTCCATACAATGATCCATTAAGCGAGCATTGGGCAGTAAGCGCGCCGATTAATGCGGATAAAGTTGACCTGGGCCCGGACCTGGCTACTGTTGTTAAAAGTGGTATTACTAGTGCAAACCTGAATGTTTTCAAATATACATACACTACGGCAGGTACTTTTACAGCTGTTTTTGTTGCTTCTAATAATTCTATAGATGGTATTAAACAGGTTGTTAAAACGATAACTCTTACAATAACTCCATAAAATACCAGTTATCAACTCCATAATAAAAGGATTAATCCTTTTATTATGGAGTAAAATGGATATTGATAGAAGGCTGGGTTGAAAGCCATGCCCATAGGGCTATTCCGCACAAGGCATCGCACAAAAAACCTGCGAAGGCCTAAGCGAAGATTATTTTCAGGCATAGCTGCCAAAACAATAAACAACAAATCTTTATGAGAAGAAACGTGTTCTACAAATCTACTTTCAATCGCCCCCAAAAACTTATTGCGCTATCTTTGCTCAGTATATTTTTAAGTTTGGCCGCATCAACCCCTGTGGCTTCCCAGGACCTGGGAAAGGGTTTTTTTGATCATGGGGTGGCCTCGCCAATCAGCAACGACCGTGGTATCGTTGCTACTATAGATGGAAATGGACGGGATGTTGCATTAATATGGCTGATGGATCATCGCGGTGGTTATGCCCTGCTGATGATTGATGCTGAGACTGGTAAAAGCGAACAATTTCCTATCCCATTTTCTCTTGATGTTCCATATGGGGATGTCCCATATTCTTCCATTCTTTCCAGTAAAAATAAATTCTATACGCTCTTCAATAACCATTTCGCGGAGTTTGATCCGGTTAAGCAGGCATTTACTTTTAGCAAGGAAGCTATGCCCCAGATGGCAATGGGGATGGCCGAAGATGACCAAGGTGTAATTTGGGCAGTCACTTATCCAAACAGCGGTGTAGTTTCCTTTAATCCAAACACACGGGAATTCAAGGACTATGGTTATGTATATAAACAAAACTGGCGCCAATATCCCAGCTTCCTGGCAACTGATAATGCCGGATGGGTCTATTTTAGCCTGGGCAATACCGCCAGCCAAATCATCGCTTTTGATCCGGTTACCGCCAAAGCAAAACCTATGTTAGAGGAATCAGAACGTAAACGGGGATCCGCCTATGTTTATCGGGATCTGAACGGTAAAGTTTATGGTCAGCCGTTGCGGGGTAGTAAAGGTGAAGACTGGTATGAATTTTATAAGGGAAACGGGCGTAAAATCGGCAAACATGATTTCCTTAATCCTAAGCCGGTTATAACAGGAAGCCAGGTCCTGTTTCATCGTGACTTCCCTGACGGCAAGAGAATCAAAGTCCTGGATTTGCTGGAACGGAAGCTTGTTGTGGAAGACCCCAAAACAAATACTGAGAAGAAAGTAAGTTTTAATTATACCAGTGATGGCGCTATAATAATGGGAGTAGGTACTTCGCCGGATGGCACGATTGCTGGAGGGACAACCTTCCCGATGCGTTTTTTTAACTATAATCCCAAAACAGATTCATTAATGAACTTGCCTGCCATTGGCCAATTTAATGCATTGGCACATCAGGGAGATCGGTTTTATTTTGGTATTTACCCTCAAGGCGCCCTGCTGGAGTGGGATCCTTCAAAGCCCTGGATAAATACAAAAGAAGGAGTAGAGACTAACCCGCTATTTTTGGCGAGTGCAAATCCTGTAATCCATAGGCCGCATCGGGTTCTTGCTTATTCCGACGGTAAAACTATCATCATGAGTGGTACGCCGCAATATGGTTATACCGGGGGCGGGCTGCTTTTCTGGGACAGGGAGAAGAAGACACAAACAGTGATCCCGGACAGCGCTATTATTCTCGACCAGTCAACAATGAGTATGGTAGCTTTACCCGGAGGTAAACTTCTGGGAGGTACTACTACTGCACCGGGTACAGGCGGTGAAAAGAAAGCAACAGAAGCAGAGTTATACATCATGGATATGGCTTCCAAACGTGTAGAATGGCATAAGGCAATACTGCCTGGCGTACAGGATTACGACGATATGTGCCTTGGGCCGGATGGATTAGTATACGGCATAACTGATATAAAAAAGTTCTTCGTTTTTGACCCTGTTAAACGCGTGGTTGTTCACCAGCAGGATGTAGAAGCCAGTTTCGGCAGAACAACCTCAGCGCAGTCGCCACGAATTTTTGTTTTTGGCCCTAAAAGAGAAGTCTATCTCCTTTTTGTCAAAGGTATTGTGCGGGTTGAGCCTGGTTCATTCAGGATGACTATGGTGGCAGAATCCCCGGTTCCAATCGATGTAGGGGGAGATTACCTCGATGGCCACATTTATTTTGTGAGTGGCTCTCATCTTTGCAGCTACAAACTCAAGTAAGTTGGTAATGCATGGTAAATTAAAACAAATGGAAGGAATATATTAAAATTGAGTAGCATAGATCAAAACACTATAGATAAGCTATTTATAAGACTGCTACCTTCTTCATGTAATTCTCTAAAGATTTTACAATAATGAAAAAAATACAATAATGAAAAAGCCTCTCCTACTTATTATTCTTGTCCTGATACTTTTCCAAAGCCATGCATTTTCGCAAAATATCA
>DATCMY010000336.1:0-5922 GCA_036565505.1 Hanamia sp. | reverse complement strand
CTTTCGGTAGTGGTTTGGGCAGCGGCTGTATTAACGATCAGGAGGAAAGCGATAAATATATTTTTCATAAAGTTTTTTTGGGCAAACGCAAATGTAAAGACAAATATTTTTATCTTTCTAAAATGAAGCCAACCAAGCAGCTTACAATTTTCGACCTTACCCTTATAGTGGTGAGCCTGGTAATAGGGATGGGAATATTTCGCACTCCAGCCAATGTAGCCAACGCCGTAAGCAGCCCGGCGATATTTTATGCAGCATGGATCGCAGGCGGTCTTATCGCTTTATGCGGTGCGCTTACCTATGCTGAAATTGGAAGCCGGATGCCCGTTACCGGTGGTTATTACAAGGTATTTGCTTACGCCTATCATCCATCCATCGCCTTTGCCGTTAACTGTATCATACTGGTTTCTAATGCTGCATCGCTGGCAGCTGTTGCACTGGTGGGTGGAGAATATATTACCGGCATTTTTGTTCCCCAGTCAAATGATAGTAACTGGATTTTAAATCCCGCCAACGCACAGCATATTCAGAATGTGCAAATAATTATCGCTATTACTGCCATTATAATATTTTATGGAGTTAATTTATTGGGTTTAAAAATGAGTGCGCGGGCTCAGAATGTATTAACGGTTATTAAAATTACCATGATCATTTTATTGTTAACTCCTTTGTTTTTTGCCGCCGGGCCTGTTCATCCGGTGATTGCATCTGCTACACAGGCGAGCCCTTTATTTACAGAATATTTAAAAGCTTTTGGCGTGGGCCTTGTTGCGGTAAGCTTTACCTATGGCGGTTATCAACAAACAATCAACCTGGGAGAAGAAGTAAAAGATCCTCAAAAAACAATCCCGCGTTCCATATTCCTGGGTATCATTATCATTATTGTTTTATACCTTCTTATCAATTATGCCTATGTAAAAGTGATTGGGTTTGAAGAATTGAAAACGGCGAAAAATATTGCCGCCATTATGGCTTCGAAAGTTTTTGGTATCAATGCAGAACGTATTCTTTCGGCATTACTTTTCTTAAGCGTTTTGGCTTATGTAAATGTATTGCTCATGAGTAATCCAAGAGTGATGGAGGCCATGAGTTATGATAAGATTTTGCCCCCGGCCTTTAAAAAAAGAAGTATAAAAACCGAGGCCCTTACTACCTCATTAAGTGTTTTTTCGGCCATGTGTATATTGATTATTTTTTGGGCAAAAGAATTTGACACCATATTAAGTTTTACTATTTTTTTGGATTGCTTTGGGATGGTATTATCTGCGGGAAGTATTTTTATTATTCGTAAAAAGACTTCTTACCTGGATGGCAGTGGAATTTATATGATGAAATTTTATCCGCTTCTCCCTATTATTTTTATAGCTGCTTATTCATTTGTAGGTATAAGCATAATGGTTACCAATACCAAAGTATCTTTGATGGGCCTGGGCGTATTGGCAGCGTTTATGATCATTTATTTTATAGTTGCTGCTTTACAAAAAGGGAAAAGTTGAGCTATAAAAAAATTAAATTAAAACATATTCAATGGATGCAAAAATGGTTTCCTATATTCTAAACGAATTGGGAGAAGATCGTGAAAATTATTTCAATGCGATAGCGCCCCCTATCATACAGACCAGCAATTTCTCATTTAAAAAAGTGGATGATTTCAGAAAAGCTTTTGAAGATGAATATTCTACATTCCTTTATAGCCGTGGCCTGAATCCTACTGTTCAAATTCTATCGCAGAAGCTGGCGGCACTTGACGGGGCAGAAGATTGCCTGGTATTCAATAGTGGCGCTTCCGCAATTTTTGCCGCTGTATTTGCCAACATTAAAAGCGGGGATCATATTGTTTCTGTCGATAAGCCCTATACGTGGGCGCAAAAAATGTTTAATGATATTTTACCGAGGTTTAATGTTTCTGTTACGTATGTGGATGGAAGGGATACTCAAAATATTGAAAATGCCATCCAGGATAATACATCGGTTATCTATTTGGAAACGCCCAATAGCTGGAGTTTTTATTTACAGGACCTGGAAGCGGTGGCCCGGCTTGCAAAATCAAAAAAGATCATTACGATATGTGATAACAGTTATTGTTCCCCGCTGTATCAAAGCCCTATTCAATACGGGATTGATTTGGTATTGCAAAGCGCTACCAAGTATATCAATGGCCACAGCGATGTGGTTGCAGGAGTACTCAGCGGTACCAAAGCCATGATGAAAAAAATATTTAATAGTGAGTATATGAATATGGGGATAGGCGCTACACCGTTTAATGCATGGCTAATGATACGGGGTTTACGCACCCTCCCCTTAAGGCTGGCGCAAATTTCTGCAACCACTGAAAAAGTAGTTCATTTCTTAAAGAACCATGAAAAAGTAGAGGAAGTAGTGTTCCCGTTTGACAAAGATTTCCCTCAATATGAACTGGCAAAAAAACAGATGAAGGGCGCCGGTGGATTATTCTCCTTCACGATCAAAGCGAATAAAATAAAAGAAATAGAAAATTTCTGTGAGAACCTCCGGCACATTTTAATGGCAGTGAGTTGGGGCGGGCATGAATCATTAATTATTCCCGGTTGTGCCTCAATAAAGGAAAATGAATTTGATGCTGAAAATAAAGACCATCGTAAATTGAGAATGTATGTGGGTTTAGAAGAACCGGATTATATTATTGAGAATCTGGAAAGAGGATTTGCGGGAATGGGTATTTGAAAATGACAGGTTTTAAAATTGGGTTTATCTGATCATATAAATACATTACCACTTATCCTAATAATTAATTAATGAAACCATCAAATCATTATTTTTGTGTAATGTATATCAAAATTAAACTTCTTATTCCTTTACTCTTCCTGTCTACATTAGTATTTTCCCAGGAAAAATGGAGCTTGCGGCAGTGTGTACAGTATGCAATGGATAATAATATTTCAATAAAACAGAGTGACATACAGGCGCGCCTGGCAGGAATAACTTATCAGCAAAGTAAACTTTCCAGGATCCCTACTGCCAACTTCAGTAATAATGATGGCTACCATTTTGGGAAGTCACAAAATCCTTCCACCGGTATATTAGAAAATCAAAATTATTTTACAGTAGGATTAAATCTTCAAAGCAGTGTAGAGATCTTTAACTGGTTTTCTAAAAAGAATACGATACTTGCCAATGAATGGTCTTTACAGGCTGCCAACGCGGCCACCGATAAGTTAAAAGATGATATCGGTTTAACGGTTGCCAATTCCTATTTGCAGGTATTGCTAGCCGATGAACAAAAAAATATTGCTGATGTACAGGTAAAGCAATCCATTTCGCAGTTGGAGATTGTAAGAAAACAAGTGGAAGCAGGCGCATTGCCCGAGTTGAACGCGGTAGAACTGGAAGCGCAACTTGCCAATGACAGCGCCAATTTAATTACCGCCACAGGAAATGTAACACAGGCAAAATATGTTCTAAAATCCTATATGAATCTGGATGCGGCAACTCCTTTTGAAATAGAACAACCCCCTGTTGATAATATTCCTTTGGAAACGATAGGGGAATTACAGCCGGAAAACGTATATGCATTAGCGTTGGCCAATCTTCCTCAACAGAGAATGAATGACTTTAAGTTGAAAGCCGCTCAAAAAAACGCTCTATCCGCAAAAGGCGCCTTGTATCCTTCTATTTCAGGTTTTGGAAGTTTAAGTACCAATTATGGATATTTTCGTACCCCTACTTACCAGCAGATCCTATCGGGATATGGGCCAAGCGGCCTGGTAGTAAACACCGGTTCCGGATTTATTGATGTGCAAAGGCCTTTATATACGAATGGAGGGAAAAGCGGGTATATTACTTCTGATGGTTTGGGCACACAGTTTAGCAACAACTTTGGCCAGTCAATTGGTATCAGTATTTCAGTTCCTATTTTTAATGGCTGGCAATCAAAAGCAAATTTGCAAAGAGCCAATCTTAATATCAAAACGCTGGAGTACCAGAAAGATCTTGATAACCAGACATTAAAGCAAGATATTTACCAGGCTTATAATGCCGCAATGGTGGCCCGTGAGAAGTTTACCTCATCGCTGCAGGCTGTGGTGAGTGCCCAAAAGAGTTACGATTTTTCTACAAAAAGATACAATGTTGGGATGCTGAGTACGCTGGAGCAAATTACCAATCAAAATAATTTGTTCAAGGCAAAACTTCAGTATGTTTTAAATCATTTTGATTATGTTTTTAAAATGAAAGTGCTGGAATATTATAAGGGGCAGGGAATAAAACTGTAAAAAAAAGCCCTTCTATCTTCTTAAAGGGGAGGAACAAAAAATAGTTAAAGAAAAAATCTTCATCGAAAAGAAAAAAGAAACGAATTATATGAGCAAGAAATTAAAATGGATCATTGTCTCTTTGGTAGCATTGATTGTTATTTTGGTGATACTTAAGAAAACCGGCGTGATCGGTAAAGATGAAGGCACAAAAGTGACTACTGAAAAAGCAGTGAAGAGAACCATTGTGGAAACCGTGAATGCAAGCGGAAAAATTTATCCGGAAGTGGAAGTAAAAATGAGTCCCGATATTTCAGGAGAAATTGTAGAACTCAATGTAGAAGAGGGTGATAGTCTAAAAAAGGGCCAGGTACTTGCGCGTATTTATGGGGATATTTATGCCACACAAAGAGACCAGGCGACCGCTATAGTAAATCAACAGAAGGCACAGGTGGCTAATGCCTCAGCTGCTTTGGGCGCCTTGCAGGCGCAACTTGACCAGGCAAAAAAAACATACACCATGCAAAAACAATTGTATGATGAAAAGGTGATTTCTGCCAATGAATTCAATACAGCAGATGCCGCTTACAAGGCAGCGCTTGCCAATTTTAATGCAGCCAAACAGGGGATTGTTGCAAGCCAGGCAGGTGTTCAAAGCGCAAAAGCCGCTTTGGCAAAAGCTAATAAAGATATAAGCCTTGCTACTTTAGTGGCCCCAATGAGTGGAGTAGTTTCATTACTCAATGTAAAAAAAGGTGAAAGGGTAGTAGGAAGTTCCATGATGGCAGGCACAGAAATGATGCGCATTGCCGATATGAGCAAAATAGAAATCAGAGTGGATGTGGGAGAAAATGATATTCCAAAAGTTCGTTTGGGTGATAGCGCTTCTATAGAAGTAGATGCCTATAATAACAGGAAATTTAAAGGAGTAGTAACACAAATCGCCAGCAGTAATAATGGAGCTGCTTCGGCCAGCGCATCTTCCAATGTGAGTACAGATGTTACCAATTACAAAGTGTATATACGCATTGACCCGGATTCATATAAAGACCTGATTGATCCTGCAAAAAAGAAAAGTTTTCCATTCAGGCCGGGAATGAGCGCCAGCGCCGACATACAAACCAAGACCCATACAAATGTATTATCAATACCCATCAATGCTGTTACTACCCGTGAAAAAAATGATTCTACCGGTAATAATAAAACACCAACTGCCAAGCCTGATAACAATCAAACTGCGGTAGCAGATAATAATGCAGGTGATAATGATTTAGATGAAGTAGTTTTTGTAATGCAGCCAGACGGAACCGTGAAAAAACAAATTGTAAAAACCGGTATCCAGGATATTAATAATATAGAAGTGTTGGATGGATTAAAAGAAGGCGATGAAGTAGTAACCGGCCCTTATGATGTGGTTTCAAAAACATTGAAGAACAAGGATAAAGTGAAAGTAGTTCCTAAAAGTGAATTATTTGTTGGGAAGAAGTAGGATAATTTGGGTGTATTTGATATAAGGAGAGTTTTAAATTTTTGAGTTATTTACCGGAATTTATGGCTAAATCATATTTTGATGTGCTGGATAGGTACAACTCCGTTGGGAGTTTTTTTAGGGATGATTCCTGAAATAGTCATTTTGAATAGTTTTCTTTTACCTTTATTGTGTCATGTAAAGCGGACTTAGGCTCTGCTGGAG
>DATCMY010000335.1:0-6692 GCA_036565505.1 Hanamia sp. | reverse complement strand
AGCCGTACCGCTTGCTGAAGGGTTTCATAAAATCAGAATAAATTATTTTAATCTGAAAAATATCATACGCTTAAAAATTCTTATAAATAAACAGGGAGAAATCCCGCAGGTAATTTCTTCCCAAATGCTGTTTCATTAAATGATAAAAAACATGAAAAACTATAAATATTTACTCTTCATTCCTTTTCTTTTTTCCTTCAACGCACTTTTTGCGCAGCAAAGCTCAAATGAGAAGCAATTGGATAAATTGTGGTTAAAAAGTTTGTATGCAAATACCGGAAGAACCGTTTACAAAGGCGATCAATTAAAAACGATAGGAATGCCAGTTGGTGGTATAGCTGCGGGCACATTGTATATCCGGGGGGACGGTTCACTTGCCCAGTGGTGGATAGCCAATAATGCTTACAACACAGGCGCAGGCGGCAATTCGCCACTCATAACCCCTTTCGGCATCATGCCGATGAATTACAACACTTTTACACCCGCTAGTTTTATTGACCAGGGTTTTAAAATAAAAGTGAAATCTGGAGGAAAAACAGTTGAAAAAGAATTAAATAGAAAAGGATTTAATAACATTTCTTTCATTGGTGAATATCCGGTAGCAGAAGTAAAGTATGAAGATAGTAATCAAACACTGCCGCTTGATATAACCATGAAGGCTTTTTCCCCATTTATACCGCTTGATTCAAAAGAATCGGCTACTCCCGGTACTTACCTCATTTTTAAAATAAAAAACAAGGCTAAAACAGCAGCAAAAGTAGAACTCTCCGGTTGGTTGCAAAACCCTGTTTGCCTTGCATTGAAAAACCTGGTAAACGGTAACAGCCGAAACCAAACGGTAAAAAGCCCGGACATGCAATCTTTGGTAATGAATATGGTTCCCGGAAAAGAAGAACCATTAAAAGAAACCATGTTTGATGATTTTGAAGAAGGCACTTACAATGTCTGGACAGTAACAGGCAACGCGTTCGGCAGCCATCCTGCTCAAGGCGCTTTGCCTGAGCAGCAAAAGGTTAGGGGTTTCTCAGGCAATTATTTAATTAATTCATTTGCCGGAGGCGATAAATCAACCGGTAAAATGGTTTCCAAAGAGTTTACTATTGATAGCAATTATATCAATGCACTCATAGGAGGAGGAAGTAATCCCAAGGAAATTGCTTTTGAGCTGATTGTTGACGGGAAAGTTGCCTTTTCAGCCACCGGGGAAAATTCTGAAAAATTAGAAGAGATGAGCTGGAATGTAAAAGATTTAAAAGGCAAAAAAGCACATTTTGAAATCATTGATAATAATACCGGCCCATGGGGGCATATCCTGGTTGACAGAATCACTTTTAGTAATGCGCCAGCCAAAAGAATTGCTTCTATAGAATCGCATCCTTACTTTGGAAATATAGCTTTAAGTGTACTGAGTAGCAATGCAGTAGTTATTCCTGATAAGGATTTGATGACTACAACTCCCGCAGAAAAAAAACTTGGTGATAAATTAGTTGGAGAGATTACCAACTCATTTGAGCTTGCTCCGGGAGAAGAAAAAGAAGTAGTTTTCATGCTCACCTGGTATTTTCCTAATCGTCCATTACATTATGGCGGCGGTGTTAACTGGGGCAACCCGATTCCAACAGAAGGGCCAGCCATCGGAAATATGTATGCAAACTGGTATGTCAGCGCTTTGGATGTAGCTCATTGGCTTCAGACAAATGAAAAACGTTTGACAGAACTAACCTATCGTTTTCACAAAAGCTATTATGAAGATGCCAATCTGCCTTACTGGCTCCGCGACCGCATCATGATGCCGGTATCTACACTTGCCACTGAAACGGCGCAATGGTGGGCAACAGATAAGTTTTGGGCGTGGGAAGGAGTAGGTTCATGTCCAGGCACCTGCACACACGTTTGGAATTATGAACAGGCGCTGGCTCATTTATTTCCTGATTTGGAAAAAAATATCCGGGAGCGCACCGACTTTTCAGCTTCTTTAGAAAAAGATGGCGGCGTACTCACGCGAAATGGCGCTGGCGGCGTTCGTATAGATGGGCATATCGGAACTATTTTAAAATCTTACCGTGAATATCTTAATTCTGAAAATGATTTCTTTTTGACCAGGAATTGGGAAAAGATTAAAAAAATAATTGAATATGCTATTGCACAAGATGCCGCAGATGGTAATACAGACGGAGTGATTACTAACCAACAGCCGAATACTTATGATGGAGATTTTTACGGTGCTAACACATATGTAGGCGGCTTATATCTTGCTGCCTTAAAAGCCAGCGCTGATATGGCATTAAAGATGAATGATAAAGTATTTGCCGATAGTTGCGAAGCTCTTTTTAAATCTGGAAGCAATCTTTCGGTAAATGAACTTTGGAACGATAAATATTTTATCCAGAAGGTAGATTTAAAAGAGCATCCCGCATCACAATATGCCAACGGCTGCCTGAGCGACCAGCTTTTTGGCCAAACGTGGGCGCATTTACTTGATTTGGGCTATATCTATCCAAAAGATATGGTTAAGAAAACGCTTCAATCTATATGGAATTTTAATTGGAAAACGGATGTTGGAAGATATAATAAGGCGCATCCACCGGAAAGAATATTTGCGCAGGATGGAGAACCAGGATTGATTAATTGCACCTGGCCTTTGGGCAAATATCAGGGAAGCGATGCCGTGCCTTACAAAAGCGAAGTATGGACTGGTGTTGAATATCAAGTGGCTACTAATATGATTTATGAGGGAATGATTGACGAAGGCCTGTCAATCATAAAAGGCATTGATGAACGTTACAGCCCAGAGAAGCATAATCCATGGAATGAGATAGAGTGTGGCGACCATTATTCACGCGCATTAGCCTCATGGGGAGTACTGCTTGCGATTGAGGATTTTTATTATGATGGCCCAGAGGGCATATTATCATTTGCTCCAAAAATCCAGAAAAATAATTTTAATGGTTTTTTTACCACAGTAAGAAGTTGGGGAAATCTGGTACAAACCAGTTCTGGTAAAAAACAGGTAAATGAGATACAGGTGGCTTATGGTAAATTATATTTAAATACGCTTTGTATTAAGACAGCCGATGGCCAAAAGCCTAAAAATATATCTCTTTTGATAAATGGAAAACCTCATGTTATCAATTGGAAAATGAAACAGGAAAAACTTTTTATTTCGGGGATAAATGAATGGCTTAAGGCGCGCGATGATTTAAAGGTAGTAATGTCTTTGTAAATACAGTAAACAAATAAATAATCTAATTTTGTTCCTGTATCGCTTCTCTTACTTCACCCAGCTATCGGAATGTTTTTTTTGTTGTTGTAATGATTGCATTTTTATTATTCATGGAGGTTAAAAAAATCTGCCGCTGCTTTTTAAAAAGAAATGAATTCTGATATAAAGTAACCGTAATTAAAAAACGAACATAGCTGGTTTGGACAAACAGGATTTATTATTGTCCGAAGAAGGAAATTATTTATCGGAAGGCGAAATAAGATTTCGAAGTATTTGTTTGTTTGCTGTAACTCTTTGCGGGCTGTTATTAAATAGCCCAAGTGGAGGTGCCTGTTGCACAACTAACAACCTGTGGATAAAGATAGTTGGAAATGGGGTTTGGATAATAGTATCTTAATGTATGCAAGGAAAAAAACATTATACCGAACAACTCTTCAAAAGTTTTCAGCTTTCACAGCGGGTGCCGGAAGATAATTTTTACCGAAGACTTAAAGATTTATTTAATTTTCGATGGCTCTATAAGGAAATAAAAAAATACTATGGAGCTGAAGGCCAGCAATCTATTGATCCGGTAGTATTTTTTAAACTAATGCTTATAGGTTATTTAGAAAACCTGGGCAATGATCGTCGCATAATCGCAACAGTTAGTATGCGCCTTGATATGTTATTTTTTATCGGATATGATATTGATGAGCCATTACCATGGCATAGCACACTTAGCCGTACAAGACGGTTATATGGAGAAGATATTTTTAAAGAACTATTTAGGAAAGTACTAAGCCTGTGCATTGATAAAGGAATGGTTGCAGGAAAAAGACAGGCGATGGATAGTGTATACGTACAAGCAAATGCATCGATGGAAAGTTTACAAAGGAAAGAAGTATTAAAAGATGTAGATAATTATACTGATGAACTTAACGATGAAGAAGAAATGCTTCCTTATCAAAAAAAATTCAGATTTGCAAAAGAGCTAAGCAACTAAACAAGATCTGTTGTCCGTTTCTTCATCAGGTAAAGAATCTGTTTATAACGACAACGAATGGAGTGAATCATTAAGTAATCACACTCTGCAAAGCACAACAGATAAGGATGCACGGATATCAGTAAAACCAGGTAAACCAAGGCGATTAAATTATTTGGCACAGGTAAGTGTTGATACAGCTAATCATGTTATTACTCAGATCCAAAGTGATTTTGTAGACAAGAAAGATAGCCAGTGCCTTCCTTCATTGGTATATAATACAATCGATAATTTAAGTGAAAACGGTCTTCAGATAGAAGAAGTTTTAGCGGATGGAAACTACAGCAGCAGCGAGGCATTGCATGTACTTGAAGACCAGAATATTATAGGGTACATTCCTAATTTTGGCCAATATAAATCTTTCCGGAAGGGGTTTTCATATGATAAAGGAAGTGATCGCTATATATGTTCACAGGGAAAAGTTCTTGAATATAAATCCATAAAAGCCAGTCATAGAAATGGGAAAATGAAGCAGTATAGAAGCAGCAGTAAAGACTGTGCAGCATGCGCTTTGAAAAGCCAATACATTGGTAAAAGTTCGTTCAAGACAATAGCAGTTACAGTAGATAAAGAACTATTTGAAAAAAAGCATAATCGTTTGCAAACTCCAATGGCTAAGCGTATGAAAAATCTAAGAAGCAGCACAGTTGAACCGGTACTTGGAACACTGGTCAATTTTTTAGCCATGCGAAGGGTATATACAAAAGGAGTTAGTCTGGCCGATAAATGTATGACGATGGCAGCGATCGCCTATAATTTGAAAAAGTTAATGAAATGGCAATCAAAAAAAGTACAGGCAGATATAAAAGAGCTGCGGCTTAGCTTACAATCGCTTCTTTTTATACTAAAAGCTACCATTAAACGCTATTATCTAATGATTTGAGCAATATTTTAAAATCAGAAATAATAATGAACTTTCCGGATAAAAGAACGTCAGCGGTCTCAAAAAATCATTTTCATTTTATTACGGAGTAGCTGTGCAACAGGCACGGAGGCTTGCGTTAAAAAATGGCATCTAAAATATCACAAAAATATATAGCCAAACATTGTAAAAAATAAAAGTATTTTTGCAACAGCCTGTATAAAAAATGCCAACCTTTTTCAAATATCTTCCCAAAAACATTCTTGCAAAAAAGATTGGGAAAGGAGAATTTCCTTTTTCACAATATTTGTTCTGGGATACTCCTGTTGAAAAAATAGATATTGAAAAGCATAAAAACTACATCATAGAAAGGGTTTTAAGCCGCGGATTGTTAGCGGATTTTTATTTTCTGTTGCAGCTTTATACAACGGAAGAAATAACCATCGCCGTAAAAAACAGCAGAACGCTGGATAAAAAAACCATTAATTTCTGTAGCCAATACTTTAAGATACCTCTAAAGGAACTACATGCTTCATCTTACTACAATTGATACCACTACCTATTCGCTGGTACAGAAAGTTTTCAAAACAGAGATAATAAAAAATAATTTTGCTTTAGCGGGAGGCACTTCGCTGGCGCTACAGATAGGCCATCGTAAGTCCATTGATCTGGATTTATTCTGTCCACCACCATTTAATGTGAAAGAACTGGAAATTATTTTGGCCACGACAACCAATTTCTCTTTTGAATATACCGGAAGTAATAGCCGGATGCTGTTTGCCAATATCAATAATATAAAATGTGATTTTGTACAAGAATCGGCCACTTTATTAGCGCCATTTGTTGTTGCAGATGGGGTAAACTATTTCAGTGTAAAAGATATAGCTGCTATGAAATTGCATACCATTTGCGGAAGAGGCAAAAAGAAAGATTTTTTTGACGTATATGCCCTGCTGCAGCTATATAGCAGAGAAACATTAATTGAATGGTTCACCCAAAAATATGATGAAAAGCAGTTGTTCTTTTTCTGGAGAAGCATTTTATACTTTGAGGATGCAGAGAACGACCAGATATCGAAGGCTATCCAACCTTCACTAAAAATTGGAATGAAATAAAGGAGTTTATTACCGCCAGCTTTTCATAGCAAATCTTTAAATCAAACTTCACCGTATTAGCGCAAGCAATGCGCTTGTATGGCTTTGCGGAAACAAACGGCTTTGTATCCTAATTTTCTAATTCTTTTTTCAGTAAATGAACAAATAAGCCGAATTTTAATTTTCATATACTTTATACTTTAGGCTACACGCAGATTTCCTTGTGTTGATGAGGGGATTTAAGATTTTCCATGGCTTATTTTCCGGAATTCCAACGGGCTGTTTCCGGTTCTTTCTTTAAAAAACGAAACAAAATAATTACGAAATTCAAAATCAAAAAGGTAGGCGATTTCTTTAACCTATTATAGATGAGCTTACAAGCAGGACTTTCGCTTTTTGAAGCTCATTAATGGTAAGATATTTTACATTAGAAAATAATGAATTGTTCATTTTGTAAAAGTATCAAAAATTGAAATGATTAGGTCAAAATAC
>DATCMY010000334.1:0-12937 GCA_036565505.1 Hanamia sp. | reverse complement strand
TAATAAGGTCATCATAATAAATATTTCTTCTCCTCAAATTATTATCAATTTGTTCGGCGAAGTGTTCTAAATTTTCCGGTAGATTTTCAAATTCAATAAACCATTCATGAAAACTTTTTTCACCGGTGGTTGAAATATTCGGGGCTACTGTAAATTCTGTTATTTTAATATTTTCAGCATTTGCGGCTTTTATTAATGCATCTTCTACTTCCTCGCCAATTACATGTTCACCAAATGCGGAAATGAAATGTTTCACTCTTCCGGTTACAATTATGCGATAAGGGTTTAATGAAACAAAACTGATGGTATCGCCAATATTATATGCCCACAAACCCGCATTACTACTGATGATAAGAACATAATTTTTATTTAATTCTACTTCTTTTAAAGTAAGGCGTTTGGGATTTGCTTTTGAAATTTCTTCAACAGGAACAAATTCATAAAAAATGCCACTATCAGTATTTAGCAATAAACCTTCCTCTTTCTGGCTGTACTGAAATGCAAAAAAACCTTCGCTTGCGGGAAATAATTCAATAACATCAATCTTTTTGCCGATACTTTCAAAAAGTTTTGCCTTATACGGTTCAAAATTTACCCCACCCTGCACCAATAGACTAAAATCAGGGAAAACATCTTTTATTTTTTTACCTGTTCTCTTTTCCAGTTCATCAAAATACATTTGCACCCATGGTGGAATGCCACTGATAAGCGTCATTCTTTCACCAAGAGTTTCATCTACTATTTTAGACAATTTTTCTTCCCAATCATCAATACAATTGGTTTCAAATGAAGGCAATTGATTGGACCTTAAGTACCGTGGAATATGATGGTTTACAATTCCACTCAATCTTCCTGTAGGTATTCCTCCAATTCTTTCCAGTTCGGGCGTACCGCTTAAAAAAATCATTTTTCCATTAGAAAATTGTGTATTTCCTGTTTGTGCCATATAACACAGCAAAGCATTTCTTGCAGTATTAATGTGATTGGGGATAGAATCTTTTGTTATGGGAATATATTTAACGCCGCTGGTAGTTCCGCTTGTTTTTGCAAAATAAATTGGAAGCCCTTTCCATAAAATATTATGTTTCCCGAGCTTTATCTTTTCAATATATTTTTTGAAATCTTCGTATTCTCTTATGGGTACATTTTTTACAAAATCCGCATGAGTTTTAATTTTTTCAAACTGATGTTCTTTGCCAAATTCGGTCTTCGATGCTGTTTTAATTAAGGAGTTAAAGATGCTTTCCTGATCTGCAACAGCAGTAAGCATGGACTTTTTTATTTGCTTATTTACATATATAGCATATGGTTTTGCCAGGAATGACTTTATCTTCATTTTCATTTAAAAAGGACTATCGTTAAAAACAAATTTACTAATAATAGTTATAACTAAATTTAGGTTTAATAACAATTACATGGCCATTCTTTATTTAGATCGATGCATGTAATTACTACCAAACCATCATTTTCAGGAGCCACCACCACTCGTATATGTTGATTCTCCTGACTATAACCTTCGATGGCAAAAGTACTGTCTCCTTTGGAACTTAGGCCACTTTTGGCATAATTAACATTGCCTTTTTTCAATATTTCTTTTATCTCCTCAAGGGTAATTTGCCTGCAATCCATTCTGCATTTTACATGTTTGGCAAGAATGAGATGGCTGGTATTTCTGTAATTTTCATTGCCGGCATGGCTGTTTGTTGTGTTGAACCAGGCAACTCCTTTCACTATCAAAAAAATGATAACAATAATGATAAGTATGTTAAGAATTTTATTCCTATTCAATTTTAATTTTTTTTCGCAAGTTAAATTTTAAGACTGAAATCAATGAAGCGATTTGAGTATACCATCTTACATTAAAAATAGTTTTGATTATTTTTGCCGACTTATGTCAAATGGAAGAACAGTAGCGTTGCACACTTTATAATAAGCAAGAATGAGGCGTTAGCTTGTGTGAATGGGTTTTGATCTTTGCTGAATTTTAAATTTATGGTATTAAATATTGTAGCTCTTTTATTCGACACAAGAAGCTAAGCTATAATCCACGACTCATTCTTGCGACATACGGAACCATACGAGGGTTGAAACAATGAAAAAATATTGTAATCCCAAATTGAAAAGGGATAAATTTATTAGGTAAATAAAATTGCTGTGCAAGTTTCGACAGACATCGAATTTTAATTTTTAGTAATGGATATAATAAACCTCGTTAAAGGTCTTGGACCTGTAATTATTGGTGTAATAGCTTTAATTTTTGCAGATAGACACATTTCAAAACAAGCAAGACTTTCGGCTAAAGTTCAATGGATTGAAAATTTCAGGAATAACACTATAAAACTTTTGACAAAGCATTCCAATTTTTTACGTTCCTATAATTATAAGGAACAGACATACAGTGAGGAAGCATACTCCGATCTTTTAGAGCAAATATCATTTCTGAGAATTTTATTAAAAAAAGTAATACGAAACAAAGCTTAACATGACAACAATTAGAATAGAGTAGGAATGAGTTATGACAAATGCGAAAAAATATTAGAGGACGAAGAAGATAAGTTTTAAACAACACGGAAATTTAGCAAACCTTTTTGGACAGACCTATAAATGGTTACACATAATGGAAGAAATTATACAAAAATGAAAGCAGCATTTCACTATTTAGTAAAAGCAAAAGTTATTCGTAAAACGGAAGGCAATGAACTTGACTTTGAGGAAATTAATAAAAAATTCGAAAACGAAAACCCAATCATAGCAAGAGAAGAAGCTTTTGGCTTTTATCAAAGCTGGATAGATATTTTGCTTCAAAGTAAAAACAAAGAATATATTTCTGACAAAGAAGCAAGAAAAGATTTGATTTCATTTATTGACCCTGGCGTATCTACAAAATTATATTCAGGCAATACCGAAATTGAATTCAATAAAGATAGTTTAGGAAACGGTATAGGAGTATTTTTTGTTCCTGATATTGAAATAGGCGTGTCTTATTCAGGGCGTATTGAAGCTGGTGCTGAATTATTAATTCATGGCATTGGAAATTTTGGAAGAAAATATATGCTTGATGATAACGTGTGCATCTTAAGTTCAGAGTTTGAATATTATAAGCATTTCAATTATGAGACAAAAAGTAAAGAAATTGATATTGTTTATTGTTTTAGATGCTGGTATGAAGATGGAATGGATGAAGAAAAAACTACTCGTACAATCTTAGAAACACCTTTTAATTGGGAAGGTTACGACAAGCTCTTTTGGTGGGGCCGCCCTAAGGAAGAGGAGGTTGAACCAGTACCAAGACCAATTAAAGAAATAATCCAGCAAGGTGAAAATAATAAGGTAGAATTTAAAACAACTTTACATTTTAAAACAGGCAAAGAAGCTATCAAAATAAAAGAAGATATTGCTAAAACAATTTGTGCTTTCTTAAATTCAAATGGCGGATTTCTTTTTATTGGGATCAACGATAATGGAGCAGTTCAAGGGCTTGATTTTGATTTTAGTTTAGCAAATGGGAAAAATCCTAAAGATTATTTTCGACTTAAGTTTGACAACATGCTGGAACAATTTATTGGGTTTTCAATTAAGAGCAATATAAGCCTACAGTTTTATGAAATTGAAGGAAAAGAGATTTTTTATGTTACAGTTTCACCAAGTAAAAAGAGATTAATTTTCCTAAATGGACAAGATGGAAAAGAATTGTACGTTAGGGGTGAAGCATCTACTCGTCAAATCAAAGATGCTGAAGAAATAATTAATTATTGGAAGGACAACATAGGCTGATAAACTGTCGCTCACCTTAGCAGCTTAAGTACTCTATCTATTACAATTTATTCAATCTCAACAAAAGAAGAAACACTTGTGGATATGAAGATAGATAAGCTTGAGCAGCTAATAAAAACTTTTCAGAAATCCTCCCAATTTTGGATGGCTTTGCGAAATAGATTAGATTAGAGTTTCGTAAAGACAAATTAGTGACTTCAATTAAAAAAACGTCACCTCCCAATTACTTATGAGTACAGGAATAGACATTCAATTTGTTCGTGAGAATTATCAAAAAATGACGGATGAAGAATTAATCCGGATATCGACAAAAGACTTTACTGACTTGACACAGGAAGCTCAAGAAGTTGTAATTGAAGAATTAAAAAAACGTAATCTCAATACCAATGCGAGTAATGTTTCAGATGAAATACAAATTAATAATCAACAAACATTTGCAGAAGTTAATAGTAGTAAAAGTTTTGAATTCGCCTTGCTGTTCGCCTTTCTATTTGGTCCATTCGGACTTTTATATGTTTCGATAACTTACGGTATAGTTATGATTGTTTTGGCTTTAGTTGGCTTTTTAACATTAAGCTATGCGGGGCTTATTTTAATTTGGATATTAAGCGTGATTTTTGCAATTAATGCAACGCGTAACTCAAAGAATATCATAAGTACCACAACAAAATCAAATTCAGATGATAGACAAATTTTACTTAATCAATTATCTCAATTACATTCATTGAAAGAAAAAAATGTAATTACTGACGAAATATATGAACAAGAAAGACACAAGATTTTGGCTTTGTTTGACAAACAAAATTAGTTTAGAAGTTTTCCTCAGTAATTATTTTTTCAACATGTTGTCAGCAATATTATTATAGTATTTTTTTTGAAAATAAAAGCGAAAAATTCCACAGAAGCACCCAATCAGTTATAAATAATCAAAGCAATTTTAGGTGATATCATTATTTTTGCCGACTTATGTCAAATGGAAGAACAGTAGCGTTGCACACTTTGGGCTGCAAATTAAATTATGCGGAAACATCTGCTATTGAAAGATTGCTGGAGCAGGATGGTTTTGTACGCAAAGAATTTACTGACGAGGCAGATGTATATGTGATCAATACCTGTTCGGTCACTGAAAACGCAGATAAGGAATGCCGTCAATTAGTGCGCAGAATTCAGCGTAAAGCGCCGGAGGCCATGGTTGTAATTACCGGTTGCTATGCACAATTAAAACCAAAGGAAATTGCAGAAATCCCCGGTGTTGACCTGGTATTGGGAGCAGCAGAAAAGTTTAATATCACTTCGCATTTAAAAGAATTGACTCATGGTGACAGCGCAAAAATTTGCAGTTGCGAAATTGAAGATGTGGAAGGTTTTCATTCATCATTTTCACTCACCAACAGAACCAGGACTTTTTTAAAAGTGCAGGATGGCTGCGATTATAATTGCTCATTTTGTACTATACCCATGGCACGGGGAAAAAGCAGGAGCAATGCGATAGAAAAAGTTTTATCAGAAATAAAAGAAATTGCCGATGCAGGCGTGAAAGAAATTGTACTTACAGGAATCAACCTGGGCGATTTTGGCAAAGATGGAAATGGTATAAAAACTGAAGAAAATTTTTTTTCATTATTGCAGGCGATAGAAGAAAAATATGGTGTGGAGCGTTATCGTATTTCTTCAATAGAACCTAATTTATTAACTGAAGAAATAATACGTTTTGTTGCCGGCAGCAAAAAAATTATGCCGCATTTTCATATCCCCTTGCAGAGCGGAAGTAATAAAATTTTGGGATTGATGCGAAGGCGTTATAAAAGAGAATTGTATGCGGAAAAAATTGAAATGATAAAAAATTTAATTCCAGGCTGTTGCATTGGAGTTGATGTTATCACCGGATTTCCCGGCGAAAATGCGGATGATTTTAAAGAAACAGTAGATTTTTTAATTTCCCTTGATGTTTCTTATTTGCATGTATTCACTTATTCTGAAAGGCCCAATACATATGCCTTAAATATAGAACCTGCAGTGCCGGTGCATACCCGCAATGAGCGCACAAAAATATTGCGTTCATTATCTTATCAAAAAATGCAGCAATTCACAAGAAGGCATTCAGGAGAAACCAGGAAAGTATTGTTTGAAGGGCAAAATAAAAATGGTACGATGGAAGGCTATACCGATAATTACATAAAAATTTGTGTCCCTTTTAAAGAAGAATGGACCAATGAAATTATCCATTGGAAAATTTAATTGGATCGCAATTTGCTTAAAAAAATTAAATCAAATTTAATAACACAATGAATAAACTTTTCAGAGGATTAATAGCAGCTTACGGAGCAAAGAAGTTAGGTGGTGGATGTATAAGCACCATTCTTATTTTTATAATTATCTATGTTGCATTGGGGCATGTTCATTGCTGAAACAGGCTTCTTAAAGCAAACAATCATAATATTTAAAATTTGCGGAAATTAAATTTCCAAAATTCTTCCTTTTATTTTTCCAAGGGTTAACTATTTTTTGCATTGTAACTTTCCACAACATTATTAGTTCCACAACGGGAAAAATTAATTTTAATTTTACTTTCAGTTTCAATTCATTGAATAAGATCATATTCATTTCCGGGGATAATTATTATCAAAAATATTTATCCTCTTTGAAAAATTCCATTGCATTGTATCTTCGCGACAATTTTAAACTCATCCGATCCTTTCAGACTTGAAATAAATATTGATCATTAACAAAGCAAATTGAATTTCTAAATTATTCTACAGATGAAACAACATCCCAATACGCAGGCTGTGCGTATTCAAATACCCCGTACCGGCGAGATGGAACATAGTACTCCGTTATATCTTACTTCCAGTTTTTGTTTTGATGATGCGGAAGAAATGCGTGCCGCTTTTGCCGGCGAGAATGACGATAATATTTATTCCCGTTTCAGTAATCCAAACGTACAAGAATTTATAGATAAAATGTGCGCTCTTGAAGGCGCCGAAGCGGGCTTTGCAACAGCCTCGGGCATGAGCGCCATCTTTGGATGCTTCATGGCTTTTTTAAATAGTGGAGATCACCTGTTAAGTTGTAGTTCTGTCTTTGGTTCTACACATACCATTATCACTAAATATTTTAAGAGGTGGAAAATTGAGTATTCTTATGCTGAAATAAACGATCCGTCATCCTGGGAATTGATGATCAAACCGAATACTAAAATGGTCTATGTAGAAACACCCACCAACCCGGGTTTGGATATTGTAGATATGGAATGGCTGGGAAAATTATGCAAAAAGCATAACCTTATTTTGATTGTAGATAATTGTTTCGCTACTCCGGTTTTGCAAAGGCCTGTAGAGTTTGGCGCTGATTTAGTTTTGCATTCCGCCACAAAATGGATTGATGGACAGGGACGTGTTTTAGGCGGTGTAGTGGTCGGTAAAAAAGATTTGATTCACGAACTGTATATGTTCTGCAGGAATACCGGTCCTTCTCTTTCTCCTTTTAATGCATGGGTATTAAGCAAAAGTTTGGAAACGCTGGACGTTCGTATACAAAGGCATTGCGATAATGCAGAAGCATTGGTAGCCGCACTAGATGGCCATCCGAAACTGAATAGCATCAAGTATCCGTTTCACCCTTCGCACCCGATGTATGATGTAGCCAAAAAACAAATGAAAAGAGGTGGTGGCCTTATCACCTTTGACCTGAAAGGAGGGATAGAAAGTGGAAAGAAATTCCTGAATGCCCTGAAAATGCTTTCGCTGACTTCTAACCTGGGCGATACCCGAAGCATTGCTTCGCACCCGGCATCCACTACTCATTCCAAGTTAAGTGCTGAAGAGCAGCAGGCAGTAGGTATATCACCAGGGCTTATACGCATTTCGGTTGGTTTAGAAAATGTAGAAGATATTAAAACAGATATTTTACAGGCGCTGGATAAATGTTAAGTGTTTTCATTATCGTTCCTTACTTCAAGCAAAACTTTGTCCGGCAATTGTTTACTTGCATTAGCACCCATCTTTTTTAATTCTTCAATTCTGCTAATAACATTTCCACGCCCGGTAGAAAGTTGTTTTAAGGCAGTTTCATAGCTGTTATTGGCTTCGCTTATTTTTTTGCCAATCGTTTCAAAATTGTCCAGGAACAATACAAACTTATCGTACAATGAACCGGCCTTATCTGCAATATCAATAGCATTTTTATTTTGCTGTTCTACCTTCCACAGGTCTGCAATAATTTTTAATACAGCGAATAAATTAGTAGGGCTTACTAACAGGATTCTTTTATCGTAAGCATATTTCCAAAGTTGATTATCGGTTTTTACCGCTTCTAAAAATGCCGGTTCAATTGGAATGAAAAGCAATACATAATCCAGCGCCAGCGCGTACTTAGGGTAATTTTTTTTAGAAAGCCCGTCAATGTGCAGGCGGATACTTCTTATGTGTTGTTGCAGACTGCGTTGTTGATCTTCTTTACTTTCCTTTGCTATACATTCATCCCAGGCAATCAGCGAAACTTTACTATCAATAATAATTTTTCGCTGGTCAGGATAACAAATAGTAACATCAGGTTGCAGCCCGGCACCATACTCATCTTTAATGATATTGCCGGCATTATCGCGAATAAATTGCTGCAAAAAATATTCTCTTCCCTTGGTAAGTCCGCTGTTTTCCAAAAGGCTTTCGAGGATCATCTCGCCCCAGTTCCCCTGCATTTTATTATTTCCTTTTAACGCAGTAGTAAGATTGTTGGCTTCTGTGCTTACCTGCTGAGTCATTATTACAAGTCGTTCAATTTCTTTTCCCAGGGAAAATCTTTCCTTCGATTCTTTATCATAAGTTTCTTCTACTTTTTGTTTAAAAATTCCAAGGTCATTTTTCAACGGTTCAAGAATGGCTTTCATTTTTTCTTCATTCACTTCAGTAAACTTTTGAGTTTTCTCTTCCAAAATATTTTGAGCAAGATTGCGAAATTCAAATTTGAAGCTTTCCCCTATTTTATTGAGTTCCTCTTTTTGCAAAGCCAGTTTCTCTTCCGCATTTTTTAGGTTTTCATTGATAGCAACAAATTGATTTTGCACCGCCTGGTATTCCTGTTGCAGTTTATTGTAAGCAATATTTTGCGCGGTCAAAGATTCACTTAAATATTCAGCTTTGGTAGCCTGCGCCAGTAATAGATCTTTATCTTTTTGTAATTGTAAAACCTGTAATTGGAGTTGATTTTGCAAGTTACTTTGCTGTTGTAATCTTTCAACCAGAGTAGCCGTCTGATTTTTTACAAGAGAACGATGCAGTAAGTAAGCAATAATTGCAGTAATAATAATGCCTGCGGCAAAATATAAAATGTAGGAAATCATGTCAATGAATTTTTACAAAGATGGGGAATGAGAATGTAACCTATTGGGATTTGGAAAATTTATTGAAAAAACTGACTGACTGCATAGTCAGTCGCTAATAAAACGATGAATGCACTTGAGGGCAATTAAGTAAGCAACAGCTTTCACAAATAGCCAGCCATTGTGCTGAAGATTTTGGTTTTGATAAAAATCAATTTATTGCTGTAGAACATAATGACACAGAGCACCAGCACTTTCATATAGTTATCAATCGTATCAATTTCGATGGCAAAACATTGTCGGATAGTAATAGTTATAAAAGAATTTCGGATTTCTGCCGCAAAATGGAAAAGCGTTTTCAACTGATCCAGGTATTAAGCCCAGCCAGATTTTTATCCGGGGATCAAAAGAATGTAGCAAGACATGATCAACGTAAGGAACGGCTGAGAATGGTTATTGCCCAATCACTAAAAAGTTCAAAGGATTTTGATGAGTTTGCCGGGAAAATAAAAGCCAATAGTTATGAGATCATAAAAGGGCGGGGTATTTCTTTTATTGATAAACAGGCAGTAAAAGTAAAGGGTAGCGAATTAGGTTTTTCCATGGAAAAGATCAACGGGCAACTCAAACAAAATCTTATTCATTCATCCAGACAGACAACATACATCAATCTTTCGCAATACAAAAAACGATTACATCTATGAACGAAGAAATTTTAAAGGCAGTACTGACCGAGATATTAGAAGAACAGAAAATGTTCAATACCAATAATGGTTTACTTACAAAAGCTATTGAAGATTTTTCTGAAAAGTTATCAGATTTTGAAAATAAATTATCCAACAACCATATCAGTACACGGGAAGAGACAAAGCTCGTAATTACAAATTTACAAAGGCTTAAAACTATTATAGAAGCACAGCCTAAACAGATGATCCATGAAAAACGGATCCTGCTTTTTCCGGAAACTTATAAACAGGAATTTTATAAAATCATATTTGGCAGCGTTGTAAAATCGTTTGCTATACTCATTGTTACGTTATTTGCTTTCTTCTTTCTAAAAGATCTATTGATTCAACATGAAAATGAAAAATTTAAGACTGCCTGGGAATGGTTATATCAACATCAAAGTAATAAAGGAAAGGTCTTGATGGATAGTGCTATAATTACTTCAATAACATCTGCAAAATAGTTGTTATAAACAGCTTGCAGTAGTTCGTTCAAAATTTGCTGGTAGAAATTCATCCACCGGGTTTTCCGCATAAACTACAAATTATAAAAGCACTTCCTGTGACATCTGTACCTTTTTCAATTAAGCTGGTTTCTTCAATGAAAACAAAGGATAAGTTATTCAATTTTTATGGATTATTACAGGCACAAGCCTACGACAGAAGATACTTGCCAATTTGGGGACCTTCCAGAACCGGAATTATTGAAGTGATTCGTGGACACGAAACCTGGTTAAGTATCATTCACCAAATTCCTTTAATACCTCTTTCAGTTCCATCACCTTACTTCGAATGATTTCCAATTCGGATAAAGTGATTGAATAATCCTTTTCATAACGGCCACCGACATATGCTTTTTGCAACAACCGGAAAAGCCTTTCTTCTTTCTCATTATTACGTGGAAATATTTCGGGCAGCCGGTAACAGGTCATGGAGCCATAACGTAACAGTTTATCAATGCTGTGGGTGTTCAGGTACATTCCTGTACTTATTTCGAACAAGGCATGCAGGCACTACTCTGCCGCCTGGTGAAACATAAAGGCGGCAAGCTTCGTTTGTTTCCTTACCATAAAAAGATCAGCACCGGCTACAAATTCTGTTACTTTATTTTTGGCGTTGTTATAAACAGAATGGTTCTTCTCCTGTGTATCCCCGGCACTTATTTCAACAGGCTCTACTTCTTCTTCATCCGGACTTAAAAGCATCACCGCTTTCGTGTGCACAGTATAAGCAAACGAATGCCCTGCCTTAAGCCATGCCGTGAAAGTAGCGGTTGGTAATACGATAGCGGTAACCGGCACTAATTGCTTTGCCTTATTTTCAATCGTTTCGGCGATAACATTTACATCCTCGTTTCCATTTATAAGTACCAGCAAATAGTAGCGGCTTACATATTTGCAGGATGGCGCTTCGGGAACAAAAACACTTTCTGAGCGCCTCGTGCTGAGCTCAGAACCGAGCAGGTAGATACGGGCTGCATTTACCGTTTCCCGGATAAGGGCCACCAGCCTCTCTTCGCAACTTTTAAACCTTTCTGTAAGCAGATAATACATTAACCGTCATTTAAATTAATATTTCGAATTTTTTCTTCTTTTACTACTGCTGCCTCCTGCATTCAGCATTTTGCATTCAGCATTCTCCATTCAGCATTCCAAAAACCATCTTTCAATAAAACCTGTTCTTAAGCGTTCCCCCGATATGATTTACTTCTCTTACATTAATTAAATGGGCCGCCTCCACCAATTTAGCCAAGTGCGTATAGGTGGCGATCATATCAATTTCCATTCCGCCGCTGAATTCTGACAGCGCACAATCGGCCGCGTCCTCCCAATCACGCAGCCATTTTTCAAGGGGTTGGCATTTAAAGAATTTTTTAAACACCTTGTAAGGATTACAAAACTCCTTCATCGAAACAAAGCGCGGGAAATCCTCCCATTCAGTTGACGTTTTTAAATGGCTGCAATAGTAATTTTTATTAAAAACGTGGCGCTCCGAAACTTCTATAGGCCCTTTCTTTTTTTCTTTTAAATGATGCGCCGCTTTTATTACCGAACAGATGATCTTCATATACAACAATACATCACATGGCTATTTTTTCTTGTAGATTTCATCCGCCTCAGCATAGTATAATATTTTTTTGATCATACTTCTGAAATGAAACATTTCCGAATGCACAAATGCTTCTGCAAATACCTGGTAAGGATCAGAAATTTCGCTGTAATACCAGCATTGGGTATCAAATTCGTCTTTGGATGATTTCTCTTTCATAAACGTTGATTATAAGTTGAACAATGATTTTGCTTTTTGCTTCCGTCTTCAGTCTCCCGCCTTATAAAGGCAAAGTATTTACCCATTAGCGTGTATCCCACATTTTCATTTTGTGTTTTACCGGTTTTACCCCGTTTTTTACATAGCTTTATACATAAATAATTCTAAGATTTAATATTTAAATTTGCTTATGATGAGTGAAACCAATACTAAAAAAATACATGAAGGGCGCAACGTAAAGCGTTTCCGCGAAATGCTGGGCATTAAACAGGATGCTCTGGCCGCAGACCTTGGGGATGACTGGAACCAGCAAAAGATTTCTCTCCTGGAACAAAAAGAAACGATTGATGCTGTCCTGTTGCAACAAATATCTTCTGCATTAAAAATACCTGCTGAAGCAATACAAAATTTTGATGAGGAACAGGCGGTGAATATTATTGCGAATACTACTTCATTTGAAAATTGTCAACAACCTGCTTTTTTTAATAACAATCCTACTTTTCATCCTATAGAAAAGCTTGTTCAATTGCATGAAGAAAAGATTGCTTTGTATGAAAGGATGTTGAAAGAGAAGGATGAGATGATGGCAAGGTTGGAGAAGTTGCTGGAGAAATAAACGAACAATTTTTTTTAGAAATATCTCCCAACGGGGTCGTTGCTTACCTGTAAAATTCTCTTTTACTAATCGGTTAAAGTAAAACAGGAATTATTATTTTTTGTTGGTTTACTGCCTTATGCAGTTTTATAAAAGGACAACTTATTATTCTTACTTGTATTTAAGGAACAATACATCCATGAAATTTTATTTAGGAGTTATTTACCAAAAGAATTTACCAAACGGCATAAGACCGAA
>DATCMY010000333.1:0-4963 GCA_036565505.1 Hanamia sp. | reverse complement strand
GGTTGTGCTTTCATTTGAAATAAATAAAAGAGGCAATCCTAAAAAAATAAAGGTTGAGCATTCGCTTTGCAAGCCTTGTGATGATGAAGCAACAAGGTTATTACAACATGGTCCGAAATGGAAATATATCAATGACCAAAGAAATTCTGTAACGATCCGATTTTAATATTTCATACGCTTATAAAACTTTTTGATCGCTTAAGGGCACTGCCTTCATCTTTGGAACAAGCAAATGCATAATCAACCAGGCTAAAAGATAAGAGCCGGCACAAATAGCAAACATAATGTAGTATGCCGTTTCAATTTGATTGATGCTTCTGTAATAAACAAACATTTGCTTTTGAACAAACAATGACAATGCAATTCCGCCAATGCCACCAAACATGCCGCCAATGCCGGTTACAGTTGCTGTAGAATTTTTTGGGAACATATCACTTACGGTTGTAAATATATTTGCACTCCATGCCTGGTGAGCTGCTGCCGCAATTCCAATAACGGTTACTGCCAGCCAAAGATTTACTTTACCTAGTACCAGGGCAAACAATATCGGAAAAACAAGAAATGCATAAATTAACATTGATGTTTTGCGGGCCTTAAAAACAGGCATTCCTTTTTTAATAAAATTCAATGGAAGCCACCCACCCCAGATACTGCCGGCAGTAGAGATGATGTAAACCGCTGCCACAGGCCAGCTTGCGGCTTGTAATTTTATTTTATAAACCGTTTCAAAAAAATCAGGAAGCCAGAATAAATAAAACCACCAGATAGGATCGGTTAAAAATTTTCCCATCACAAAAGCCCATGTTTGCCTATAGCCTAACAACTGCTTCCATGATAGTTTTGGCTGCTCTGTTGTTTCCTGTACTTCATCTTTATCACTTTGGATATAACTAAATTCTTCTGCAGATAATTTTTTATGTTTTCGGGGAACTTCATAGATCAGCAGCCAGAAAATAAGCCAGATAAACCCTAAGATACCGGTTAAGATGAAAGCCCATTTCCATCCCCAGTTAACAACCATCCAGGGAACGCAAAGCGGCGTAACAATTGCACCAATATTAGCTCCCGAATTAAAGATGCCCGTTGCCAATGCTCTTTCTTTTTTCGGGAACCATTCTGCCACAGTTTTTATTGCTGCAGGAAAGTTGCCGGATTCAGTTACTCCCAAAAAACCACGCACAATCTGAAAACCAAGAACGCTGTTCACCAGTGAGGTACAAATACCGGCAACACTCCAAAGAAAAGTAAACAACCCATATCCTATTTTGGTACCGAGCTTATCGATGATACGGCCTGCGCCCATCATACCGATTGCGTAAAATACTTTAAATGTTATTTCCACATTTGCGTAATCTCCATCAGTCCATCCCAATTGATCAGTAAATGTTGATTTTAAAAAGCTGATCACACTACGGTCAATGTAATTGATGGTTGTAGCAAAAAATAATAATCCACAGATCGTCCACCTGTACCTCCCGATTTTTTCCATATGATTATTTAATGAATTAAAACTAAGTAATTAACTGCTCATATCTATATTTCTTAAAATTCCCAGTTGCAGCCCGCGCAATTCTGCCAAACCTCTCATGCGCCCAATGCATGAGTAGCCGGGGTTTGTTTTTTTACTAAGATCATCCATCATTTGATGACCGTGATCCGGGCGAAAAGGAATTGGTGCATTTACTGTTTGTTGTATTTGCAATATCTCTTTCATCACCGCATACATATCGGTATCACCATTAAGGTGATCGGCTTCATAAAAATTTCCATGCTCATCACGTTTGGTATTTCTTAAATGAACAAAGTGCATTCGTGTGCCGATATTTTTTGCGATCGATATAAGATCATTATGTTTTCCTGCACCAAGTGAACCGGTACAAAAACAAATGCCGTTGCTTTTATTTTTTACCGATGAAAGAATAAAATCAATATCATCACCACTGCTGACAATGCGTGGTAATCCTAAAATATCAAATGGTGGATCATCGGGATGAATAGCTAATTTAATTCCCACTTCATCCGCAACGGGAGAAACCTGCTGTAAAAAATATTTTAAATGCTCACGAAGTTTTGCATGATCGATGTCTTTGTAAGCATCCAGTTTTTCCTGCATCTGCTCTATGGTTTGCTTTTTTTCTCCGGGGATGCCAAACATAATTATCTCCTGTAATTTTTCTAATTCTTCTTTTGTATATGCCTTGTAACGCTTCTCTGCTTCGGCAAGAATATTTTCAGTATAACTTTTTTCCGCATTTTTTCTTTTGAGAATATAGATATCAAACACGGCAAGATCAAACCAATTAAAATATAAAGCATTGGAGCCATCGGGCATTTTGTAATTAAGGTCTGTTCGTGTCCAATCATTTACCGGCATAAAATTGTACGTAACAATTTTAATGTTGCATTCCGCAATATTGCGGAGTGATTGTTTGTACAGATCAATATAATGCTGGTAATTTCCTGTTTGCGTTTTTATTGATTCATGAATGGTTACACTTTCTACCACATCCCATGTTAGTCCTGCTGCTTCAATAATATTTTTGCGCTTTTTAATTTCTTCAACAGGCCAAACATCGCCATGCGGAATTTGATGTAATGCAGTTACAACGCCGGATGCGCCAGTTTGTAAAATATCTTGCAAGCTCACAGGGTCATCAGGCCCAAACCAACGAAATGTTTGTTTTAATTGCATATAGGTCTTTTGAAAATCATACTTATTTTTCCGGGAGTAAATTTTATTAGCCTCAAATTTACGACTATAGAACCTATTAGCTTTACATGCATAAGAAAAAGCCTTGTCAGGCTCTATCAATTTTTATCATCACTTTTTTACAGAAGATGACCCCGAGATATTACTTTATGATTTGTTCGGCTTTCTCTTTATCCTTTTCAAATATTTTCAATTCTACTCCGCCCAAAGGATTTAGCCCGATAGGGTTTTCATTTTCCAGGAAAGAACTTATTCCGTTTTCCTTAAGTTTTTCCTGTGCTATAGTGGCCAGTTGCAGATCATTAAATGTATGGAGTATTATGGTGTTGTCTTGTGCCATATAAATTGGTTTAATATTATTTACAAAGTATCATTTTAAAGTCTCACTTTTTCCAATTCTGGTAGTCCCGACAGGAATCGAACCTGTATCAAAAGTTTAGGAAACTTCTATTCTATCCATTGAACTACGGGACCAGTTTTTGAGGACTGCAAAAATAAAGGATTCTGCCATTCATTATCTCTTTAATCTGTTTGCTAAGCTTATCTTTGCCATCCTAATTTTTCTTATCATGAAGTTTTTGAATTTTATTATTAAATACCGGTTGTTGCTGGGGGTATTATTATTGATCGGGGCCATTGTGGTAAATATTGTAACAGGCTTTTGGCCATCCTTTATTTTGTATTTGATCGCCGTTATTTTTATTGTAGGCCACTTTTTATTCGGACCGATGCGTTTGATACAGGGTTATATGGAAACCGGTGATATGGAAGGTGCTGAAAAAGTTATTAATTCCATCTGGTTTCCCGCGTTACTTATTAAACCTGTGCGGTCAGTTTATTTTACCATAAAAGGAAACCTCGCAATGGTAAAACAGGATTATGCATCTGCCGAAACACACATGAAAAAAAGTCTTTCTTTAGGCAGCCCGATGAAGGAAGCTGAAGGTGCAAACCACCTGCAGCTTGGTATGCTTTCCATGCAAAAAGGAAATATTAAAGAAGCAGAAAAATATATTAGACAGGCAATACGCTCCGGGTTGCCCGATAAGGAAAATGAGGCTGCTGCTTACTTACAGCTTTCGTCTATCATGATAAACAAAAGAGAATTTAGAGCGGCAAAGGAATATTTTAGAAAAGTAAAAAAACTTAAACCAACTACGCCCCAGATTGTTGACCAGGTAAAACAAATGGAAAAATATATTACCAGAATGCCGGGATAGAGTTAGAAGTAAATAGAGTATATAAAGTAACTAAAGCCAGGTACTTATTACAATAAATATATTATATACTTCCTTCGTAACTTTGAAAAACATGTACGATTACAGGAACATTCTCCAAAAAAGATTTACAGAAGAATATCAAAAGCTAAATACCGAGCAACGCAAAGCTGTTGATACAATTGAAGGTCCGGTGATGGTTATTGCAGGTCCGGGCACTGGTAAAACCCAAATACTTGCTGCAAGAATTGGAAAGATCTTATTGGAAACTGACGTATCTCCTCAAAATATTTTATGCCTTACCTATACAGATGCCGGTGCTATTGCCATGCGAAGAAGATTGTTGCAATTCATTGGTGCTGATGCATATAAAGTAAACATTTATACTTTCCATTCTTTTTGCAATGATATCATCCAGGAAAATTTGTCATTGTTCGAAAAGAGCGCACTGAACCCGGTTTCAGAGCTTCAGAAGATAGAATTATTTAAAGAGTTGATAGATAGTTTTCCTAAAAATCATTTATTAAAAAGATACCGTGGAGATGTTTATTATGAAATAAAAAATCTTCAAAATTTATTTTCTGCCATGAAGCGGGAAGGATGGAACCCTGATTTTTTGCAGCAAAGAATTGATGTGTATTTGGAAAGAATAAAAACGGATGATAACTTTCGCTATAAAAATTCAAGAAAAGGTCAATGGGAAAAAGGTGATTATAAACCTGCCTATGAGGATGAGAAATTAAAAATGGAAAAGCTTTGTGCGGCAGTAAATGAGTTTCAGCATTTCCAGGATATGATGAAGCAGCACAGCCTGTATGATTTTGATGACATGATAAACTGGGTGATAAAAGCCTTTGAAGAAAATAAAAACCTGTTGGCCAACTACCAGGAAAAGTATCAATATATTTTGGTAGATGAATACCAGGACACCAGCGGAACGCAAAATAAAATTGTTGAACTATTGGTGAGTACAATTTTTAAAAGGTCAGCATAACCATTGGCAAAACTTTCCATGTTCTCAATGTTGGCTCCCTGG
>DATCMY010000332.1:0-4618 GCA_036565505.1 Hanamia sp. | reverse complement strand
GTTGCAACACATCTGGAGTGATGTGCTTAATTGATTTGATTTTCACCAGATGTTGTTTCATTGAATTGATTATTTTCAGTATTGAACAGATAGATTACTGCTCTTATTAAAGCACAGACATATCCTGATTTTACTCCTGTTTGGTAATTGCCTTTTATTCCAAATTCAAATGATTTAGCTTGCTGGACTATCTATCTGATTGACCAGATAATTCTCAATTCCCATTTGTTCAATTTGAGCTCGTTGTATTTCAGCCCAATCAACATGGCCTTCTTCCATTTTCAGAATTTTAGTCAGCAAGTCCGCAGTGCCCTGATCTCCAACCTCACGGGCCAGTTTAATCGCATTATTGTATGCATGTACTGCATCAAGTTCATCGCCATTGTCGTTACTGATCATTTCCTGAACTGTCTTGCCAATTTTCATCGGATTGAGTTTTGAAACGGTTGGCGCACCTTCGAAGAAAATGATTCGCTCAATCAACCACTCGGCATGGTGCATTTCATCCATTGCCTGACTTCTTATGTCCAAGTGAAGCTTTCCGTAACCCCAGTTTTCGCACATTTCAGAATGCACCATATACTGGTTTATGGCAGTAAGTTCATCTGCCAAAAGCGAATTTAAGACTGTAATTAATTTTTCGTTCCCTTTCATGTGTGTATGTTTTAATAATGAATATTGAGAGAACTAAGTTAGGAGACTGCGACACTGCAAGTGTTACAAAACTTTTGTGAATAGTTATATCATTCACACATTTTTGGGTAGGTTATGTCTTTTATTGAGATGTTTTTAAGAAGATGAGGATTTTTTCCCGGGTAAACCTGAAATGGAAATAATTGATGCCCAGCCCATGGATAAACTTAAAAAAATGTTTATGGTATTTATAACGACCAATCCTTATTTGGAAAATAAACGTAACATTCTTGCTTTCTATGACTTACAAGCAACTTCATTATCAGACATTAAACAATTTTACACGGAATATCCGCATCTTCATCAATTAAATAGACAGAACACAACCTATGATATCCGTCCGCAATTATTAACTGCCGTTGCCTGTCATAGCGAACCAAAAGAACCGGTGGCAATCCAATTCCAGACTGTAATTTTTCAGTATTTCTTTCAACGTGTCCGTTATTTATGCCAAGTAATGATAAACCCGATGATCTAAATATATCTTTCGCATTAAATGACGTAATTGGTGCTTTCCTGAGTGCCTTGACCAATTTTTTCGCGCTTTTATTGCTGAATATTAAACCAAGATAAGACAACGATGCCAGATAATCATTATCTCCCGGCTTAATTAACCATATTACTTTAATGTTTTCAGACATGCTTTATTCTTATTTATAATGATCGCAGGCTGCTGGCGGCATCAATTTAACACTTGCTCCAATCTCAACCTAAAAAAAAGTAAATAAATAATTCAAAACTATCAAATTGCTCCGCACCACAGATGACAATACACAGTTTTATCCAAAAAGGATTATGCAGGAAATCCTTTTTGTGGATTTTACTGAGATTTATTCCGTTGTTTTTCCGTCAAATTTCACATCATTCTTTTCAGAATCTTTTTTTGTTGCATTAATAATGCCGTCTTTATGGTTAGGAGGACCATAGATAGTATACATTTTTAATTCTTTTACAGCATCTGTATTTATAACATTATGCTTTGAACCAGCAGGTATAACAATCACATCGCCATTTTCCACCTTATATTCATTTCCATTAATAATGCATTTGCCGTTTCCTGCTTCGAACCGGAAAAACTGATCAATATTGAGATGAGTTTCTTCACCAATCTCTTCACCCGGTTTTAAGCTCATTAGCACAAGTTGAAGATATTTGCTCGTGTATAATACTTTTCTGAAATTCTCATTTTTCAGAGAATCCTTTTCTATGTTACTATTAAATCCTTTCATATTAGCATTTTTTGGTTCAATAAGACAAAGATGATTCTCTTTGTCATAATAATTGTTACAATATTTTTTAGAATATTTACATCATTCACACATTTTCAGTCATGTTGCAAAATTCCTAAATGACATAGGTATTTTCCTAATCCACGGTACAATATTCCATGGTGACTTTTATCAGTCACTTCCATATCTTAAATTTCAACTGAAATTTTTTCTTCTGGATGAGTGTGCGCCAGTCAATGAATAAAATAGCGCTAATCAGAATTAATCCAACCACTAAACTTGAAATTGATTTCCATGATAAAGCTCCTTCTACCATGCTTTCGGCATGATCTGAGGCATATTTACCTATATGCACAGTAATAGCATCACTCGAGAATTTGCCAACAAAAAATGCTGGAATAATGTACAATGGTTTTATTTTAGCCATACCACCGGCCAAAAATAGCGGTGTCGTTGGAAGTGGCAATAAAGAGTAGGCTATTATTATCAACTGGCTTTGCCGTCCCTTTTCTTTCATCTTTTTCCCAAGAAACTTGACATCCTCGGTCTTTGACCGCTTAAAAATTATTCCAGCCAGAAAAGGGATATATAAAGTGAGAATGTATCTCCCCAAAATGGAACCGGCAACTCCAATTCCAATTACCAACCAAATGTTCAGACCGAACATGATTTGCAGAAAAACCATGATGGTAAAAGCTGGTGGAAATGGGAAAGGTACCACATCAAACAAAAAGGACCCGATAAAAACCAATAAATACTGCCACCACATTTTGTTTACGTTTTATAATCTTATTATTGAGGGAAAGAATATTGATAATCAGTTTTTTCAATTGACAATAATACTGGGTTTACTGGTGTTGAAGATTTAAACTTTCGAAAAGGCGGATTATCCTTGGGCTAAAGTGTAAAACATCGCAACCGCAGATGCCAGCATAACTATGAATGTAATCCAAACTGTAGTATTAGACAACCACCCACTGCGGTATTCACCCATAATTTTTTTATTTCGTGCGATTCTGGCAATCAAAAAGATTAAAGGTACAGCGGCCACTCCATTAAAAACGGCGGTAAAAACCAGTGCTTTAATCGGATTAATGCCGATAAAATTAATCATTAAACCAATAAGCGTTGCAATAGTAATTACGCCATAAAAACCGTGAGCTTTCTTTAATTTAAGGTTAAGCCCTTCTTTCATGTTAAATGCTTCAGATAAAGCATAAGCTGCAGAACCGGATAATATGGGAATGCCTAATAAGCCCAGACCTATGATACCTATAGCAAAGACTAATTTAGCTAAGAAGCCTGCATGAGGAAAAGTCTGAACGAGAGGTTCCAGCGCTTTGGCGGCATCAGCGGCAGATGTGACGTCAGTAACGCCATTCTGATGTAAAACGGTGGCGGCCACTACAATTATTGACCAGGTAGCAATTTCAGAAAATATCATGCCCAAAAAATTATCAATACGTAGATTTCTGATGAATTTTTCTCCAATTTTAGGCGTTCCATCCCGACTCATTAAATGTTGAGCCTTTTCCTCCTCAACTTCTTGCGCAGCCTGCCAGAAAAACATATAAGGAGAAATTGTTGTACCTAAGACGCCAGTAATGATGAAGAAAAATTCAAAATTTAATTCCACATGCGGCCAAAAAGTAGCGGAAATAATCGTCTGCCAGGGCTTGTCAATAATAAAGAGTGTGAGCGGATAGGCTAGTAGAGTTAAAGCCAACCATATTAAGATACGCGAATAAACTCGGTAGGAAGTGAAAATTTCTAAAACTAGAATCAGGGCCGTAAAACCTAAAGTTAAAATGACAAAATTGACAGGAATTATCAGTTGGGCCGCGGTCGCGAGAGCGCCAATATCTGCGCCGATATTAATTGTATTGGCAACAACCACAAGTAAGACAGCTGCATAAAGGACCTTTTTGCTATAATTAGCTTTGATTACGGCCGCTAAACCGTGACCGGTTACGGCGCCAATCCGTGCGCAGGCTTCTTGAACAGCTACCATGAGTGGCAGCATAACTATCACTGTCCATAGTTGTCCATAGCCGAATTTGGCTCCGGTTTGAGTATAAGTAGCGATTCCTGACGGGTCATCATCAGCCGCTCCGGTAACCACCCCTGGCCCGAAAACCTTAAAAAATTTCTTTATTTTAATAAAAGTTTTTTTCATAATTGACTAAATAAAATTTACTTTTTCAGATAAGCCAATAAGAATTGCCTCACCTAAATTTAGGATAGCTATCCCTTTTTATGCAAGGTATGCTGAAGAGCGGTCTGCAACATGCGTGGCAAATGAGCAGGTGTAGTAGCAACTTGGTTGTAGCAACTGCAATCGTCAAAAAGTTTAATTATGTTTATTCCTTGGAAAAAACCTATTCCAAATTCTTTGGTAGGAATGGTCGAAGCAATAGCCAATACAGAAGCCGATGAACGATGTGCATCATACAAACCATTGATAAGATGAACATGCCTAGGACCGCTACTTCCGGCACAACATGCCAGACCATTTAGTTGTGCCTCGGCACCTGCTGCAAATGCAGCCATTTCTTCGTTACGGACATGAATCCATTTGATTTTTCCGTTACGATGTATTGCTGCATTGACATGATTAAGACTATCTCCGGTTACAGCATAAATTCGTTGAATGCCTGCTTCAACCAATGATTCCACCAGTTGATCCGATACATTTT
>DATCMY010000331.1:0-6891 GCA_036565505.1 Hanamia sp. | reverse complement strand
GTAATCCGTGGAAGATCAAGTTTAGTTCAATTATGTGTAAGAATCTTCTTATACTGAATGAGAAAAGCCGTGTGAGGTGAGAATCTCAAGCACGGTTTTGTGAGAGGCTTGGGCTGAAATGCCCTTGCCTACTCGACTGTTCATGCCGTGGTTTTGCAGCTAAGAAATCACCAACAACCCGCATTGAGATATGAATTTACATTGCCCCATCTTTGTTTTAATTTCATAGATTAGTATGATGGATCAAAATTCCCGTTTCGTTGTTCTCTTTTATTTGCAGCCACTATTTTATAATCCTGTTGATCCGGAGACCTGGTGGTTGTACTGATGATAGACAAGGTAAAAATTTTCAGCCAATGCCGGCTAATATAACGGTGACCAGTATCAGTGTTTTCAATGCCCTGAGTCATTATTTGGCCATGGGTTATACCCGAATTTAGCCACCTTCATTATAAGCTTGAAAAGCAATACCCCTCTACCATTTTACCTAATCGCATGAAATTTACTCACCGTGAAAAAGTTATTTCAATTCAGCCTGCTTTATTTATTAAAAATTATGGGATAATTATCTTCAATAATGCAATACAAAAAACAGAAGCATCTATTTATGTTAAAGGATATTTAAATCGGTTAGTTTTATATGAACGGGATAGGTATCACTTCTTAAAATAGTAGGTTTACGCTTCGAAAACTTTCTGAATGAAAATCCGCCATTACTTGTGTATTTTTTTTAATGTATGCTCTCTTTTTGCAATTGCCCAAACTCCCAAAAAGCAATTGGCGGCGCAACGTACCACATCGGTCATTAAGATTGATGGTAACCTGGATGAAACAGCATGGAAAAATGCTATTCCTGCTAAAGATTTTATTGAATGGAGACCGGATGCAGGAAAACCGGAAGACCCTAAAACGAAAACTATTGTTTATATTTTATATGATAATACTTCGGTGTATGTGGGAGGCTATTGTTATGAACGTACAAAAGACAGTATATCAAAGGAACTGGTAGGCAGAGATGTGGTTGGGGTAAATGATTTTGTAGGGATTATTTTTGATACTTATAATGACAAGATCAATGGAGTAGGATTTTACGTAACCCCTTACGGCGAACAGTTCGATGCAAAATATTCCAACTCAAATAATGGCGAAGATCCTTCATGGAATGCCGTTTGGAATAGTGCGGCAAAAGTTCATGCAGATGGATGGAGCTTTGAAATGCGCATCCCATATTCTGCGCTCAGGTTCTCGAACCGCGATAACCAGGTATGGGGATTGAATATGACACGCCGCAGAAATAAAACCGGCCAGCAATACATGTGGAACCCTGTAAATCCCAAAGTAAACGGGTTTATTAACCAGGAAGGATTGTGGACCGGAATAGAAAAAATATATCCTCCATTGCGTTTATCTTTTTCGCCTTATTTCTCTACTTATCTTAATCATTATCCTTATAAAACACCCGGCGTAAAAGACTGGACCACTTCTGTGAATGGCGGCATGGATTTGAAATACGGGATTAGCGAAGGATTTACTTTAGATATGACCCTTATCCCCGATTTCGGACAGGTACAGAGCGATAACCAGGTATTGAATCTTTCTCCCTTTGAAGTAAAATATAATGAAAACCGCTCCTTTTTTACCGAAGGGACAGAGTTATTTAATAAAGGCAATCTTTTTTATTCCCGAAGGATCGGCAGCCAGCCGCTCCGCTATTATGATGTGCAGGACACTTCAGCCGCAGAAGATCATATACATACCGGCGAGCATTTTCTTAAAAATCCGCAGGAATCAAAACTGATAAATGCTACAAAAGTATCCGGAAGAACCAGGAAAGGCCTTGGTATAGGGTTTTTTAATGCCATTACCGAACCTATGTATGCGGAAGTTGAAGATAATGCCGGAGTAAAAAGAATTATCAAAACCAACCCACTCACCAATTATAACATCATGGTGCTTGACCAGACATTGAAAAATAATTCTGCTGTGTCATTGATAAATACAAATGTATTGCGTGGCGACAAAAATTATAATGCCAATGTAACCGCCGGAATGTTTGATCTTAATAATAAAAAAAATACGTACAACCTGAATGGAAAATTTGCGTTAAGTCAATTGTATGGCCCGTTACAAAAAACAACTGTTGGCCAGGCTCATTCATTTGGATTTACTAAAACAGGCGGCAACTGGCGGTTTCAATTGATGGAAGATGCTTCCGATTCAAAATATAATATTAATGATATGGGCATATTGTTCAACAATAATTACCTGGATCATTATTTATGGACAAGCTACCGGTGGCAAAAACCAACTCCCTGGTATAACAACATACAGGTGAATTACAATGTTTACTATAGCAGGTTGTATAGTAAAGTGGCGGGCCAGATTATTAATAGCAAGTTCCAGGCATTTACTACCAATGTGAATGCTAATATGCAATTGAAGAACCTATGGTTTATTACTATGTTTGTAGGTTATGTTCCCCATGGCAATGACTTTTACGAACCAAGAACCACAGGATATTCATTCAGAACACCGCAAAGAATACAGATCAATCCCTCGTTTGAAACCAACAGCGCCAAAAAATATTTTGCAAGCTTCAATTATTTCCTCGGGTTAAGAAGCTTATTCAATAGTCCTTTTCACCAGGTCACTTTTATACAGCGATACCGCTTCAGCGACAAATTTTCTATAACCCAGCAAATCCTTTACAATCCTGTCATCAACGACGCCGGTTATTACAGCCAGTATATACAAAACAATATCGTAAAGGATATTATCTTTTCGCGCCGGGATCTTAAAACAATAGAAAATATAATTTCATTCAAATACAATTTCAACAGCAAATCAGGTATTACTTTCAGGGCAAGGCATTATTGGAGCAAAGTACTTCCAAAGCAATTATATGATCTGCAACCTGATGGAAATCTTTCTCCTACCATCCATAATGATGTTCAACTTACTAATCAGAATATCAATTTTTTCAATATCGATGCAGTGTACACTTTAGAGTTTGCTCCCGGCAGTTTTATAAACATTGCCTGGAAACAACAGGGGGGCCTCAATGACGAAAATACCATGTATACGTATTTCAAAAACTTTGACCGTACCATTTCCTCCCCTCAAAATAATAATCTTTCTATAAAAGTGATATACTACTTCGATTATATTGATTTTAAGAAGCATGAAAAAAGGAATAAGAAATCATTATTATGATGTCAATATTAACCGGCACCTGTTTATTTAAAACCTGGATTATATTCCCTGGTTTCCAAACTAAAGATCAATAAACCAGCTAAGAATTGTTCTTTTGTATTGCGGTGAGATTCTGTTCTCTTGCATCTGGTCAAAAGAAAAAAGGTTTAGAGTTATGAGTTTATAATAACCCCTGGTAAAAAACCAACCTAAAATCAATTACATTTATAAAATTCAATAGAATAATATACAAAGGCTGGATAGGTACTCAAGGACGCTTTTTAAAACCTTAGTAGAAAAAAATTTAATAGCCCTTCAACCTTATTACCTTATTTTCATTCCTGCAAATGCAGAAATAATAAGGTAATAAGGTTTTGCAAGATAGAAATGAAATTTTCTATTAAGGTTTATATAGAACGACGTGCAAACAATTTACGAAACAATGCAGTCAATGTATATGATTATAAAATTCAATTTCAATTTGATCAAAAATCCAACAACCCAATTCAATGAACACAATAGCAATACAAGAACTGGTAGGCAATACAGACATCTATCTACTCGACCAGGCAATGAAAGACAGGTATAAGCCAAATGATAAAATATTGGATGCCGGATGTGGCGGGGGAAGAAACTTATTTTGGTTTTTAAAAAATAATATGGACGTGTATGGCATTGATAAAAATGCTACGCCCATCAATTACTTAAAATCTCTGCATCCTGATTTTAGCGAAGAAAGATTCCAGGTAGCGGAGCTCGATAAGCTTCCTTTCGAAAATAATTTCTTTGATCATGTTATAAGTAGCGCGGTCTTGCACTTTGCAACATCTACTTCGCACTTCAATGATATGATGAAAGAAATGGTTAGAGTTTTAAAACCAAAAGGTTCTTTATTTATAAGAATGACTTCCAACATTGGCATAGAAGATAAAGTGAAGCTTGTTGAAGATGGAGTTTATATGATACCCGATGGAGCCACCCGTTTTTTATTAACCCCGGCCCTGCTTGCGGCCACCATGCAGCAAAACAATTTATCTTTCATTGAGCCATTGAAAACAGTAAATGTAGATAACATCCGTTGTATGAGTACCCTGGTTTTAATGAAAAACTGACATTGAAAGTTTAGGCCGCTTTTGAAATTTGTAAAATCGGCTATCTTTATCATCCTCAATTAAAATATCACTATGAAAAATATTAGCTTACTGGTACTTTCCTTTTTTATTTTTTTAATGGCTTTTGCCCAGGAGAAAAGCACAAATAATGTAATTATTGCCAGGGGCCAGATGCCAAACATTGCGAAAGATAACAGGAACAATATTCATATAGTGTATGGCAGCGGCGATAGTATCATGTACACTTCTTCCAAAGACGGCATCTCTTATACAGCCCCTTCATTAGTGGCTGTTTTACCAAAGCTATTTGCTTCCGCTATGCGCGGGCCGCAAATAGCTGCTACCGCCAGCGGGCTTCTCATCACAGCATGTAATAGTGATGGAAATATTTTTTCTTATAAAAAAGAGGCCTTCGGAAAATGGGCTAAAGCTATTAAAGTAAATGATGTAAATGAAGTGGCTAAAGAAGCATTAATGGCTTTAAGTGCCGATGGCGCAAATGCTTATGCAGTATGGCTCGGCGTCAAAAAGCCAAAAGGCCAGGATGTATATGGGGCGATGTCGTCTGATGGTGGAAAGACATGGAGTAAAAATATTCTCGTGTATGCATCACCTGATAATACCGTTTGTGAATGTTGCAAGCCGTCTGTGGTGGTGAAAGGGAATAATGTGTATGTGATGTTTCGTAACTGGCTCAATGGAAACAGAGATTTGTATTTAATTCAATCTTCTGATAGAGGGAAATCTTTTGGGCAGGCGCAAAAGTTAGGCAATGGAAGCTGGAAATTAAACGGCTGTCCTATGGATGGCGGCGGGCTTGCTATTAACAAGAGCAGCACTCCCGAAACCGTTTGGCAAAGACAAGGGACCATTTATGCTTCCACTCCCGGTATGCCCGAAATGGAAATTGGCGAGGGCCGGAGCTGTTCAATTGAAACCATCAATAACAAAAATATTTATGCCTGGGGCCAAAATGGGAATGTGATTGTGATGAAGCCCGGTGGCACAAAAATAATTTTGGGTAAAGGAAGCCTGCCACTCCTGAAAGCACTTAATAATAAACAGGTAAGCTGCATCTGGCAAAATGAAAATGAAATACATAGCGCTGTCGTGGATCTATAAACTTATCCGCTGCAAAGGCGATTGGTTACAGGTAACACCAACATCATACAGGCATTTTTATAAACCCGCAACCCGATAAGGGAGTGTAAGGCATGCCAATAAGTGAGCGGCCTTCCCTGCTGCCCTGCTAATAAAAAAGATTATTGAGTACCCAATAAAAACTAAACGTAAAAAACATTCACTATACCTGCAGGCATAAACGCTTTATTCGTCGTTTTCTGCACCAGCCCGTTTTTAGGAATATTATATTCAAGAGACATAGCCGTTACTACCAGGCTTCCTGTGGGTGTAGACAGCGGTAAGGATATTATTTGTTCCAGCACTTCTACATTATTATAATCAAATTGCAATGAAGTTGAATAGCAGCCCGTGGCTATACCTTTATCAACATTACAACCTGCAGCCGATATTTTACATACAACAGAAACGGTATGAGCAGGTGCTGATATTGATCTTGCCGGGATAAAGGCAGGGATCTTTAATCGCAGCAAGCCCGGTGAAGGATGGATTACTTCCAATGGCACCTTCCATCTTTCCTGCAACGAATATCCTTCCGTAAATTGAAATTTATTAATAAAAGGAACAGCATCAACAGGCTCAATGGTCATCTTTGAATTGGCCTGTAGCCATTTGAATATAAGGGATACCAGCCGTGTCTGCATCTTATTATCTGTAGGAAAAGGAATAACAGGCAACAGTTGATGTCTCAAAATTTTACCAATTCTGGAGGCTTTACCAAATTCGGTGGCTCTTGCTTTAGTCGCTTTTGTTTGCTTTACCTGAGCAGGAATGGAACGGGCATAATATTTATCGCCCAACTTATAAAAAACAACATTCCCGATTCTTCCTGTTAACTGTAAATTAATTTGTGAAGGCATAGTATTATGATTTTTGAATTTTATATTGATCCCGGTTTACAGTGTATTTTATATATACTTACTCTTTGTTTGATTGTTACCAAATCCGTAACATACAGCTATTAAGTCCGGGGTAAGTCCGGCATATCCCGGAGAAATCCCGCTTTGAATACGGCTGATGCCAAAATAGAAACGCCTGAAGGCAGTAGTTAGTATACAAGTAGCTGGACTATTAATTAGTTGGATGAAATATATTCATTTTATAAAGGCATTCCAGCTTGAGGTAATTCTATCAGCCACCCACCGGCAGGTCTCCAGACCTGTGACTGTTCGTTACTAATCTTCCGCTCTTTAATTTTACATCATAAGCCTTTTACTTGAATGAAAGAATTGATTCAATTAAGTTATAGTTAGTATTCGAGCGTACATTACCAACAATGGGGTTTAAAAATAAAACAGGCTGCCCCTTTTAACCCACATTGCAGCTACTGCCTCTTTAATTGTTAAAATTTAAAAATTTCCATCAAAAACCATAGCAATATTCCTGTTTTTACTGTGGGGAGATACTTGCATCTGATTTCTATCGTTGCTGTAAACCCTCCGTTTGA
>DATCMY010000330.1:0-6409 GCA_036565505.1 Hanamia sp. | reverse complement strand
CCTATAGAAATTCGTCCTTCAGTAAACCAAATTGATGATTTGCTTGATGAAATTGATAAAAGAGTAACCAAGGGAGATCGTGTGCTGGTAACTACTTTGACCAAACGTATGGCAGAAGAGATGGATAAATATCTGCATCGTATCAACATCAAATCGAAATACATACATAGTGAAATACATACTTTAGACCGGATAGAAATTTTGCGTGAGCTACGTCTTGGAGAAATAGATGTGTTGGTAGGTGTTAATCTTCTACGTGAAGGTTTGGATTTGCCTGAAGTTTCTTTGGTGGCTATTCTGGATGCAGATAAAGAAGGTTTTTTGCGCAATGAAAGATCGCTAACACAAACTGCGGGTAGGGCTGCCCGTAATGTAGATGGCCTGGTAATTTTTTATGCTGATAAAATTACCATGAGCATGCAGAAAACGATTGATGAAACAACCCGCCGTAGAGAAAAGCAAATTCAATATAACATCGAGCATAATATAACGCCCACAACAATTAAAAAATCCATTGAGCAGATTTTGGGACAGACTTCTGTGCTGGATATAAAAGGTTATGATGAAAAATCGCCTTATGCGGTAGATGAAATAATCACTGCGGCGGCGGAAGATCAGGAACAATACAAAACCATTCCGCAAATGGAAAAAGCAATAAGTCAAATAAAAAGGCAAATGGAAAAAGCCGCGAAAGACCTTGATTTTATGGAAGCTGCCAGATTAAGAGATGAGATGTTTAGAATGAAGGAAGAGTTGGGAGGAATGAAGTAAATTGTTTTATTTTTGAATTGTTATATAGTTAAGATTGGTCGATTTTTTTTGTTACCAAACTGTGGATAATGAATTGATAAATTTTTAGAAGTCTTTAGATAAATTTTCAACTATCATATGATGCGCAAAGTAAGTATCTCTCTTTTAACAGGTTTACGCAATTGGATAGAATCGGCAGCTTTTTAAAATAAAGCATTTGGTTATTGTTATTACTTTATTTATTTTTGTTAAAACAATTTTTATGCAAACCAATTTAAAAAAGATAGGTAATTCGTTTGGCGTAATACTCAATAAAAAGATGCTCGACCAGGCTGGAATTATCAGGAATGCAGATATAATTATCGAAACCCAGGGCAATACCATTATCATATCTCCGGTTACCAAAAGAAGGCCTTTAAACAGAGATTTAAGCACCTGGCGAAAACAGATTAACGCTGCAATCAAACAAGGTCAAAAGCCGGAGAAAAGTGTCTGGCGAAACAAGCTAACAGAGAACGAAGAAAAAGAATGGACATGGTAAAATCCATTAAACAATTCGATGTATGGGTTGTAGAGTTTGATCCTGCCCTTGGCTCAGAGATTAAGAAATCGCGTCCGGCGGTAGTCGTATCAAATAATATAATTAATGATCTTTATGCCACTGTTATTGTAGCGCCACTTACCAGTACCTTTAGAAATTATCCTTCACGTATAGATACCAATTTTGGTGATAAGGGAGGCCAGATAGCAGTTGACCAATTAAAATGTTTTGATAAGACAAGATTGAAAAAAAAGATAGGGACGATTACGCAGGTAGAGCGTGATGACCTTTTAGATATGCTTTCTTTCATTTTTCAGCCAGAATAATTTTGATGAAAATTATTATTGGCTGATATTTATTTCTTTAGGAAAGCCGGGTCGAATTTTGCCACTTTATTATAAACCGCACAACTTTCAATATGTGCTCCTGGCAAATAACCCGTACTCATCAAAAATTCATTTACAATTTCACCGCCGGTAAACTTAAAAGTATTTTTAAAAATGTTCACCCATTCTTCTTTTGCTTTTGGATGATGATGGTCAATCCATTTTTTAAATGAACCAAATTCCTTTTGAATATTTAAAATGGTTTTTGCATTTTCAATCGCTGCATTTATTTTCAAACGATTCCTGATAATGCCAGCATCATTCATTAGTCTGTCAAAATCTTTTTCTTTAAATCCCGCAACTTTTTTAATGTTGAAATCTTTATAAGCCTTTTTAAAATTTTGTTGCTTATTCAGGATGGTTGACCAACTCAATCCTGCCTGGTTTATTTCAAGTATCAGCCTTTCAAAAAGCTCATTATCATCATCAATAGGAAAGCCGTAAAAATTATCATGATAAATGCGGTGCACATTATTTTTCTCCATTGAAATGATAGCTTCACAATAAGAGGAAGGCTTTTCCATATATTTTGTTTTTAGTTATTGATTCCAAATTTATTTATTTTACAGTGAAGAAAACTTTTCACCTCAGGAATGTTTACAATTTATTGAAATAAGATTTTAAATTTTTTGATTTTATGCATGAAATATTTAGCATGGGTGAAGATTATATTTTAGAAGATGATCGTGCGCTTTTACGGCCATTGAAAGAAGCTGATTTCATTCATTTATTGCCATTTGCATTAAATGAACCTAACCTTTGGAGGTATTCATTAATTAGTGCTGAAGGAGATAAAGGTCTGGAAAATTATCTAAATATTGCGTTGGAAGGAAAAGCATCCGGCAAAGAATATCCTTTCATAATATTTGATAAAAAAACAAATGAATATGCCGGCAGCACCAGGTTTTATGATATCAATCTTCCTTTTCAAACGTTACAGTTAGGATATACCTGGTATGGAAAAAAATTCCATGGAACAGGATTAAATAAACATTGTAAATTTCTCTTACTTTCCTTCGCTTTTGAAAAAGCGGGAATGGAGAGAGTGGAATTCCGGGCAGATAATAATAATGCAAGAAGTATTGCGGCTATGAAATCAATCGGTTGTAAAGTAGATGGAATTTTGCGAAGCAATATGCCAACACAAAATGAAAAAATAAGAAGAGATAGTATTGTTCTAAGTATTTTAAAAGATGAGTGGTTTGGTGGTGTGAAAGAGAAGTTGTCCCAAAAGTTGTTGTAAAGATTTATTACTCTATTCTGAAAAGAAATTTTTAAATTTTATCCTTAATTATTCTTTCCAATTAATGCTTATTTTGTGAGAACCGTGATTAAATAATTTTTTATGAAAAGAGAACTCACTTCCTGGTTTAGCCCTTCGCTTGATAAAGAAATGCCCATAGCAACTTATGGCGATTATGGATTTGCACTTTTACTAATACCTACTGCGGCGGCTGATTATCTTGAGTACGAGCGTTTTCAATTGATTGATTCTCTCGCTCCATTTATTGATTCAGGAAAAGTAAAAGTTTTTTCTATCAACAGCATTAATAATGATAGTTGGATGAATAATGAAATGCAGGGAGAACATAAAGCAATCCGCCACAACCAGTTTAATCAATATGCTTTTAATGAAGTAATTCCTTTTATAAAAAACAGCACTTCTTCCGAAACGCCTATCATTACCTGTGGCGCAAGTTTTGGCGCATTGCACAGTATGAATTTATTTTTAAAACGCCCTGATCTTATCAATGGAGTTATCGCTATGAGTGGTGTTTATGATTTGCATGAATACACAAAAGGATTTAATGATGACCAGGTTTATTATAATTCCCCCATGAATTATATGCCCAACCTTACAGATAACTGGTATCTTGAAAATATTCGCAAAAGCCATCATATTCATATACTTTCCGGAAGTGGCGATCATGAAGATCCTGATGCTGCCAGGGCATTTGCAGGAGTTTTATACAACAAAGGAATTAATTATGAACTCGACATTTGGGGAACTGATATGAAACACGATTGGCCAACATGGAGGGACATGCTTCCTTATTATATTGAATCGAGATTTTAAATGAAAACCAGGGCCTAAAAACATTTAGCATTTAAAATAAAAATTTAAAATAGTGCTTTTCATACCTTTACCGGATGGAAAAAAAACTTTTTTTGCTTGATGCAATGGCTCTTATATACCGGGCGTATTACGCACTTATCCGAAGCCCGATAATTACTACGAAAGGAAAAAATACGAATGCTCAATTTGGCTTTACCAACACATTATTTGATCTGATCAGCAAAGAAAAACCCACACATCTTGCCGTAGCATTTGATACACATGCTCCTACAGAAAGACATACTGATTTTGCAGCCTACAAAGCACAACGGCAGGAAGCTCCTGAAGATTTGCTGTCTTCCATTCCGGATATCAAAAAAATTATTGAAGGATTTAATTTGCCCGTAGTAGAATGTGATGGATACGAAGCTGATGACATTATTGGAGCGCTTGCTCAGCAGGCAGAAAAAGAAGGTTACCAGGTTTTTATGGTAACACCTGATAAAGATTTTGGTCAACTGGTTACCCAAAATATTAAGATTTATAAGCCGGGTTACCAGGGTGGCAAAGTGGAAATAATGGGAGAGAAAGAAGTTTGTGAAAAATGGGGAATTAAAAATATAACACAGGTAATTGATATTCTTGGATTGATGGGTGATGCAAGTGATAATATACCTGGTATTGCGGGTGTGGGAGAAAAGACTGCTTCAAAATTATTGGCACAATATGAAACGCTTGAAAATGTATTGGCCGATGCTGAAAATATAAAAGGTGCATTAGGTGAAAAGATTAGAGCCGGTAAAGAAATGGCAATTTTAAGTAAGAAATTAGCTACAATTATTACTGAAGTTCCTTGTGAATTTCATGAAGAAAATTTCAGGATAAAAGCCTACGATACAGTATCCCTGAAAGATATATTTGCTGAACTGGAATTTAAAAATCTTGGCAAAAGAATTTTGGGTGATGAATACAATGTTTTTGTGGTAGAGAAGCAGGTTATACAAACAGATCTTTTTGGAAATGCAATGGAAATACCGGTACCCAAACCGGTGGAAGAAATCCAGGTAGAAGTGAAGCCGGGGCTTGCCGCAGAAAAAAATATCAGCAACACTCCACATAATTATTTTTTGGTGGAAGGAGAAGAGTCCATCATTGACCTGGTGAAAAAATTATCCATACAAAATGAAATTTCTTTCGATACAGAAACTACTAACATTGATGCCAATGAAGCCGACCTGGTAGGATTAAGTTTTTCTTTCAAACCCGGAGAAGGTTATTATGTTCCCTGCCCCGAAGAAGAAGAATTGGTCAGAAATTTATTACATCACTTTGTACCGTTATTTAATGATGAAACAAAAAAATGGATCGGGCAAAATATTAAGTACGATTTACTTGTTTTAAAGTGGTACGGCATTGAACTGAAAGGAAAACTTTTTGACACCATGCTCGCTCACTATGTGATAGAAAGTGAAGGGCGCAGGAATATGGATTTGTTAAGCGCCCAATACCTGGGTTATCTTCCGGTATCCATAACGGAATTGATAGGAAAAAAAGGGAAAGGCCAGGGAAATATGCGCGATGTGGAGGTAGAAAAAGTAAAAGAATACGCTGTGGAAGATGCAGATATTACACTACAACTGCAACAGGTATTTTTACCACAATTAAAAGAGAAAAAAGTTGAACGGGTTTTTGAAGAAGTGGAATCACCTCTGGTGAAAGTGCTTATGAATATGGAGTATGAGGGAGTGAATGTAGATACTGAATTTTTAAATCTTTATTCAAAAGAATTGGAAACAGAAGCTGCGAAATGTGAAGCAACCGTGTATGAACTGGCAGGAATTAAATTCAATTTAGCATCGCCCAAACAGTTGGGTGAAGTATTATTTGAAAAGATGCAGATTGGAACCAAAACAAAAAAAACAAAAGGCGGCCAGCATGCTACGGGTGAAGATGTATTATTAAAATTGGCCAAAGAAAATCCAATTGTTGAACACATTTTAAACTTTCGTGAGCTTACCAAATTAAAATCGACTTATGTAGATGCCTTACCTCAATTGATCAATAAAAGAACCAATCGTGTTCATACTTCTTATGGGCAGGCGATAGCAGTTACAGGAAGGTTGAGCAGCAACAATCCCAATCTTCAGAATATTCCTATAAGAACAGAAAGAGGGCGTGAAATCAGGAAAGCATTTGTGCCGCGCAACAGCGATCATTTAATTATTTCTGCAGATTATTCACAAATTGAATTGCGCATTGTTGCGGCCATAAGCGGCGATCCCGCAATGTCTGAAGCCTTCCGTCTTAAAAAGGATATTCATACAGCTACAGCTGCAAAAGTTTTCAACGTATCAGAAGATGATGTTACCAAGGAAATGCGATACAGGGCTAAAAGTGTAAACTTCGGAATCATTTATGGACAGGGAGCTTTCGGCCTTGCTGAAAATTTGGGGATAAGTCGTACGGAAGCTAAAGAGATCATTGATAATTATAAAACGCAGTTCTCCCATATTCAGAAATACATGGATGATAGTATTCAATTTTGTAAGACTAACGGTTATGTAGAAACGTTGATGGGGCGCAAGCGCTGGTTGAAAGATATTAATTCTTCCAACTTCACAGTTCGCGGGTTTGCAGAAAGAAATGCGATCAATTCACCTATACAGGGTACAGCTG
>DATCMY010000329.1:0-2656 GCA_036565505.1 Hanamia sp. | reverse complement strand
AAGTAATAGAAGCGGAATTCTTTATTTCTGATCCTGGTGTTTCAATCAGTAAATTATCCAGTGAAATTCCAGTTGGATTCATGTTGAACTTACCAATAAAATCATTTAATACAAAGCCACTTCGTTCATTTAAACTGGCAGAATGGATAGTTGCCAATATGGTATCAATACTGTATTTAAACTTAGTAGCATTTAAAGAAAGATCTGAAAAATATAAATGTGAATAATCCATCCCGTTTGGAACAGGCGGCGTAGATTGATCATCGTATTTCAGGCTGCTTTGTTGAATGGTTATATTTTCTGAAATAATTTTAAAAGGTGGCGTAGGTGCTACATTAAGTACGGTGTCTTTCGATAAAATTTTTGTTTTGTTTGATGCTGTTTCTATTACAATAGCTGAGTTTATTAAGGTTGCATCTTTGAAGTCGATAATACTGTTTTTCAAATCAATCGTTTTAGGATGCAACAACAGTTTGTTGATAATAAAAGAGGTATTTAAATGGGAAGGTTCACTTTTATAAACCACATTGATATCAGAAAAATTCATTTCTTTATTAATCAACTGAAGATAATTTTCCGGTTGTGCTGATGCTTCTGCCACCGATTTTTCAATTGATTTTTGTAGCGGCTCTAACTGGTAAAAATGTCCTGTAAGTCCTTTAAGAGTTATGGATGGAATATTAAATAATAAATGAGAAGGATCGAATGTTGAAATTTTGGTATCAAGATGCCCAAGGGAAAGATCCATATCATTTCCGGTAAAAGCGTCTTTATAAATTATCCTGGTGTTGTTTATAAGAATCCTGTCAATATTTATTTTAGTGGTTGACGTATTCTGATCTTGGGATACTTTTTTTTGACTACCTGCAAAAGCATCTATGATATATTGAAAATTGAAAACAGAATCAGGCGGAAGCTTTTTTACTTTTGCCACAATATTATTAAGAGCAATCTCATTTATCTGAAAATCATTTTTTAAAAGGCGAAACATACTTATACCAACTTTTATTTCGCCACCGTAAAGCAATGTATCTTTTGATTGATCTTCAAAGAAAACATTTTGTAAAGAAATTGCGGTAGGAAATTTTACATCCAGCTTGCCTATTTCAACTTTTGTTTTCAGCTTATTTTCCAGGTAACTTGCTACTTTTTTGCGGGCGTAATTTTGAACAAAAGGAGTTTGAATAAGAATGAAAACAATAAAAATGAAAAATATTACCGATGCCAAAATCCAAAGAAATACTCTTCCAAGTTTTGACAAAACCGATCTCTTTTTTTTTGTTGCTTGTTCTGATTCCATAATGTTCACACCGATAAATTGAGTCTATCGCAAATTGCACACCAATAATGATAGATAAATTATTGAAGAAGTTAGAAATTGAAAGATAAGCGGATCAACACATCCAAACGGTAAAATAATTTTATATTTTCAAAGAAAATAATTCAATAACATGATCTTTCCCTTTTAGGTCAATCATGCCTAAACTTTCGGTTTGCCATCCCTTAAGCGTGCTGGCCTCTACAAATTCTTTAGAAACAATAAAATGATGTTTGAGTTCATTGCAGGCGCTTCTTATACGCGCGGTGGTATTCATGGTATCACCGCTCATAGCAAGGTCTTTCTTAATTACACCAATTTCGCCAACGGTTACTTCACCCGCATTAATGCCTACTCTGAACTCCGGTACCATTCCGTATTTCCTCTTGAAATGACCACTTTTTCTTTGTATATTTTTTCTTGATTGAATAACTGCATCGAGGCATCTGCGGGTATTTTTTTCAGAATTTATCCAGGAGCAAACTACCTCATCTCCTACATATTGATAGATGGTTCCCTCAAATTCTATGATGGCCATGGATATTTGATAAATAAATTCTCTTATAAATTCAAAGTAAACGCTGTGTCCCAATTTTTCCGCAATAGGTGTAGAATCTTTCAGGTCGATAAACATGATGATCCGGTTTTCAATCTGTGGATGAATATATCTTCCGGATAAAATATCGAGGAATACACCGGGGGAATATTTTTCATTGATGATCAAAATAAGTTGCGTAACAAAAAATATTGAAATCCAATAAACTACTTTTTGGATAAACCAGTTTTCATAAAGAGCGTAATTTTTTAGTGCGTGGAATGCTGCTTCCGGCGATTGATGGCGAATGACAATAGCTTCGAAAAACTGTAAGGTAAAAATCAATAAAAATGCGGATACCAATAGAATCAGGCTTTTAATGAAAAAGTTGACCCAAAGCGGATAATCTCTTAGCATTTTTTTTAACCGATAAACAAACACATAGCCCATGATAAGGCTTATACAGAAAATTAATATTTCTCTATACCAAAGTGAATTTGTATGTACCTGTGCCTGGTTACGCAGGAGAACAATTACAAAATCAATGGCAGTCCAAAAAACAGCAATAAAAATTACTGTTTTTATCGTCAGTTTATTGAGGGTTGAAATTTTAAATAATTTAAAAGTGGCTGCCATTCTTTAATTGAAAATTTTAAAATAGAGTAACTATTCAGTACCGAAAGTAGCAATTAAAAATAATGCGTTTAAAACATTTTGTCCGGACTTTATGGTAGTATCAATAATTGACCTTAGAATAGCAAACATGTTTGCACTATCATTAGATTTAAACTGACCTGATATTT
>DATCMY010000328.1:0-6788 GCA_036565505.1 Hanamia sp. | reverse complement strand
TAATTGTACTAAGGTTAGTCTGTCTTCTATCTGCACCAACTAATGCTTTTACATTTAAATTATTGGTAACATTTTTATCAAAATTTAATATTCCTGAATAATTATATTCACGGAAACTTCTGTTATACCTTGAATATCCCGAAGCATCATTACCGGTTCCACCAGCAAGTGCAAGAGGAAGACTTCCCACTGCTAATCTTTCTTCCTGTATTTGGTCATAAGAGTCCAAGGATACACGGCCCTGTGCACTTAGCCAATCTGTAATTTTATAATTTAAACCAACATTACCAAAATACCTGCTTCTGCTATCGTTTTCATAATTTTCGTACCGGTCAAAATAAGGATTATTCCAATAAATGGGGCCGGCAGCAGTATTTTGAGGATCAGCCCAGTTCCATGAAGTATTTTGTCTTGTTCTGAAATAGGCGTCTTTTAATTCTTTAATATCATTATTCATTTCCCACCATTGCCTGAAACTTTGCATAGGGTTTAATGCATCATAACCAGTTCCATATCTTCCCAACCCTTTTACTTCAGAATAATTAATAGAGGCATTTACAGTTACTTTATCATTAATTTTATAAATAGCTCCGAAATCAACAAGATCTTTATTTACATGGCTATTCGGTAAAATACCTTTATCGTTTGTATGAGTATATCCCAATTTATAGGTAAACTTATCATCACCACCATCCAATAAAATACTATTATTAAATGATACGGGTTTTTCAAAATAGGTTGTAGGATCATTCTTCCCGGCAACCCAGGGAGTAGCTTTTTTATAATTAGGGGAAGTTTTATCAAATGCATCCCATTGATAAATCATTAAATTAGGATCAAATTTCGGTCCCCATGAAGCATCTTCCGTAGTAGGAACTACATTATCTGGTATGCCATCACCATTTACATCGAAATAATACCAATTACCATCCGGAGAGCCATAACCATTGATAGATCCATAACCAGCACCATATTCATGTTGGTATTTCACAAAAGTACTTTTATCAATAGAGCCAAAAGTTACACCTGAATTAAGTATAATGTTTAATCCTTTTTTGCCTTTTTTAGTTGTAATTAATATAACTCCATTAGCGGCTCTTGAACCATAAAGAGCAGTTGCAGCAGCTCCTTTCAAAACATCAATTGATTCAATATCATCAGGATTAATATCCGCAGCAGCATTTCCGTAATCATATCCGCCACGGCCAGTCTTTTGGTCGGTAGTATTTGTATTTGAATTATCAATCGCGGTACCATCTACTACAAAAAGAGCCTGGTTATCCCCCATTAAAGATTTATAACCACGAATAATCACATTGGTAGAAGCTCCTATGGAATTATTTTGTGTTACCTGCAATCCGGAAACTTTACCGGAAAGGCCACTCATAAAGTTGTCGTTCCTGGTTTTGCTTACTTCATCGCCTGTAACCTGCTGTGCAGCATAGGGCAAGGTATTTCTATTACGCTGAATTCCCAATGCAGTTGTTACAACAACTGTTGCTAATTCAGACGGGTTCCTTGTCAAAGTAGCTAAAGCCGTATTACCCTTAGGTGTCACTACAGAAGCATTATAGCCTGTTGCAGTAATCGTGAGATCGCCGGAACCTTTAGTTTTTATGGAAAAATTTCCATTAGCATCGGCAGTTGTTGCATTCCTTGTTCCTGATTCGGTCACCGTTGCATAGGGAACAGGAGCGCCGGCATCATCTTTCACAGTACCTGTGACTACCTGGCCTTGTGAAAATGCTAAAACCCCACTGAGCATTAGCAATGTAAAAAGCGTAAGAAATTTTCTCATGTGTTTTTTTAAATTTTTAGTTTGAAAAGTCTTTTAAATGTAATAAAAAGCAAATTGGGTATAGATTATGATTCCGTTTACATTAAATTAACATTTAAGGCAGGCGAAAGTACGAATTCGCTGCACACCTAAACAAAAATAAAATCAAAGGAAACTATTTTATTGATAGGAATATTAATAATCTTTCACAATAATCGATATATTTTTAGAAATATTTCAAATATTATTCTTATCTGATCAAAATCATTTTAAATTTATCTGGAAAATATTCATAAACTAAAATCCTTTTTTTGAGTTGAAATAATCAATCCCCATAAGAAAAAAATCTTAAAATAAAATAGCAATATTGAGAATTAAATCAATTTAAAAAATATAAATTACCTGAAATTTTAGTTCAGATTTTCTTTTTCCTTTTATTTCATCTAATCCACTACCAATTTCATTTTTTCCGGGATAAATTGTTTGTGCAAATCTTGCCCAAATCGAAAGTTTCCGCGTTAAATCGTAATTTATATTTATATAATAACGATACCCCTTATCAAAAAATACCGGAATGGAATAGCCATATAATACGTCATTCTCATATGCATACATTCGGCTATTGTAACCATCCGATTCAAAATATAATAACCTGGCATTTCCCGCAAAAGGCCTTAGTAATGGCTTATAAAGCAGATCCGCAAAAATAAGAAAGCCATTTTGCGGGTCATCACCCTTCTTATCATACCAGGCCATTTCCACTCTTGACCGGAAAGTAAATGTTTGATCCAGTTTATAACTGAATTGGGTTCTTAATCCTTGTTTAGGCTTGCCAATTACCGGATTCAATATCAAATTACCAGGATTAGCATTGATCGCTTTATTTTCAGTTCGATACCTTGAATAGATTTCTACCTGCTTATTGGGTTTGTATGTTAATTGAATCATATAGTCATTTCCGGAAGAAGGTGCATCAGTTCTGTATTTTAACCAGGGGAAATGATAATAATCTGCGTAAGCATCAATTCTTAAATAATCAGTCGGATTGATAGTAAGTCCCGAGTAAAATCCACTTTCTTTGGCAGGAAATGTATTTTCGGTAAATGCGTTGGAATATAAAGACTGATACCCTCTGGAAATTTTTCTATAAAGAAAACTCATATCCACACGTGCATTTGTACTTATAAGTAAACCGTTTACAAAAGCCTTATCAAAATTGTTATCTGTAGCGGCTTCGCCAAAAAAGTGCAGGTTTTTATAGGTATAACTATAATCAATACTGTAATCCCCCACACCCTTTCCGGAAATCGCATACTTATTATATAGGTAATCCGCTTTTGTAATTGGATGTTCAAATTGATAATTCACCGCATTTATCCCAAAATGTATTTTTTCATTTGAGTAATTCAAATTTCCGCCAAAACTTAATTGTCCCTGCGAATTTTTAGCGGCCACTTCATTTGCGGTGCGGTGAAAACCCGAAGATTGCAAGGAAGAAACATAATCTTCATAATTCATCGTATCTGCCGGATTAATGCCAGCATCCAACCTTCGAAAACTTACAAAACCAGTGGTTTCCCAATTATTTTTTTTCAACGTAATACCCAAACCCCTGTTAAAGGCAATTTCTCCAGCAGAATTATAAGGGCGCAATATATCTGATTGTCGTTTGATATTTAAAATATTTGCACCCTTCTTAAAAGCAAGGCTCTGCCATTGAGTTAAACCCTGACCAAGATTTACCGAAAAATCTCCGATAGCAAGAGATTTGATAATTCCTAAATTTCTAAGAAAAAAATGCGCAGAATAAAAATCAAACCCTGTTTTTTGCTTTCCTTTAAAAAATTGTTCACCTGCATCTTTTTCCGCGGTAAACCCATATTGCAACAAATTTTTAAAAATGTATTTATACCGAACCAAAATCTTTTGAGGACTTCCGGGATAAAAGTTTTTGGCCATGGAACTGTCTAACAGATATCCTTTTGATTTTTCCAGAACCTGGGTTCTTCTTATTAATAATGCATTGCTGCCATTTCTTAGCCGACTTCCCAAAGAATTAATTACATTGATTTTTTCAGCAACTGTAACATATGGCCGCAAGCGCCTTATTAAGGATACATGCCAACCAGGTATCGACTGCAGTTCATAAATATCTATAAAATTCCCAAATAATTTTCTGTAGGTAAGGAGATTGCTAATTTGAATCGGAGATAATAAATTTAGTTGTTGCAGCAGTCCGGCATCCGCATAATTTAAATTAATGGGTTCATTTATAAAATGATGCATTGATTGTAAATAAGCATCATCTTCTGTTACTAAATCATCATCTTCTTCCGTTAAATTTTCTAATTGTTGTTCAACCTCATGAGGAGGCTCTGCAGGATCATGCGGAGTTTCCTGCGAAAATGCATAATTAAATAAGCTACTTATTAATAAGCACAATGCAACTGAAGAAAATACTTTTATATAAATTCTAATTTTCAACTTGCCGTGATTTGAAATTTACAATAAGCATTAGTCCAGGACTTACTCCCAATTGCGGATGATAGCTTGCACTCACATCAAGGCGAAGATTATCCCAACTTATTCCTGCACCAGCATACGGCGATTCATTTTCTGAAGCGATACCAAACCTTGCAAAAAATTGTTTAGCAAAATTATATTGCACACCTGCATTTACATTTACCGGCAAATCTTCCTGCTTCACTATTTCGGCGCTAATTATAAAATTTTCAGAGGCTTCGTATCCAATTCCGAATTTATAAATGGAACCCAATTTCTCATTACCGGTTTTTGAAAGATTACCACCTACAGGATTATAAAAATGAATACCTGCTTGAAGTTTTTCGGTAAAATGAGCAATTGCGCCAATTTCAAAATTTACTGCAGAAGCGTTTTGATATCCGGGAATCCTGAAAGAATAATAATTAAATTTTATGCCTAAATCAAGTTTGGCGCCCAGACTCCGGGCATAAGCAATGCCCAATTGCGATTCATTATAATTTTTATCGCCAAAATAATCTGCCTGGAATCCAAAATTTCCATGTTGAGAAGGCACTGCCACTACTGCAGAATACATATTGGTAGCAGAAAGCGAAAACCTTCTTTCACCATAAATTCCAATTGCGGCGCTTTTAATTTGCGCCAGCGCAGCCTGGTTAGATGAAAAAGAAAATACGTCAATATGATTAATGCTGTAAGCTCCCAAGCCAATGTAGGATGCAGCTACCGGCCTCCGTAATGATTGTGCATTTACACAATTCAGCAGCAGCAGAGATAAATAAAAAAGGGTTATTTTTCTCAAAGCAAAAGTTTAGTATATAAATATATATAAATATAATTTCAATACAAAAATTAAAAGAATAAAAAATGAATGCCGGGAGTTAATTTTGCAGCATGCAATTATTAGAAGGAAAAGTGGCCTCTTCAGCCATAAAAGAAGATTTAAAAAGTAAAATTTCAATATTAGCTTCCCAGGGAAAGAAATTACCGCATCTTGCTGCAATATTGGTAGGTAATAATATAGCAAGTGAAACTTATGTGGCTTCTAAAGTGAAAAACTGTAAAGAAATAGGAATCACATCATCATTATTCAGATTTGAAAATTCAATAACCGAATCACAACTTTTAGAAAAAATAGAAGAGTTGAACAACGAAAAGGATATTGATGGTATTTTGGTACAATTGCCTTTACCCAAACATATTTCTGAAGAAAAAGTGATCAATACCATTGATCCAAAAAAAGATGTAGATGGTTTTCACCCGGTAAATGTTGGTAATATGGTACTTGGTTTTCCAACATTTATTTCTGCTACACCTTATGGAATTATTTTACTGCTACAACATTATAAAATAGAAACTGCAGGAAAACATGTAGTAGTAATTGGCAGAAGTAATATTGTAGGAACGCCTATAAGTATATTGCTTAGCAGAAATAATGAATTTGGAAATGCAACTGTTACGCTCTGTCATTCGCGAACAAAGGATTTGGCAACTATATGCAGGCAGGCCGATATTGTAATTGCAGCCATTGGCAAACCAAAATTTGTAACTGCAGATATGGTAAAAGAGAACGCGATAATAATTGATGTGGGCATTAACCGCGTAAATGATGAAACAAAAAAAAGCGGTTTTTCATTAAAAGGGGATGTGGATTTTGACAACGTTGCTCCTAAATCCAGTTACATAACTCCTGTACCAGGGGGTGTTGGCTTAATGACAATTGCTGCTTTATTAATGAATACATATAAGGCATGCGTAGGGTAAATTATTTCTACTTTTTTTTATTGTTGAATTGTTTCATTGCTTAATTGTTGTTTAGAAACCTAAAATCGCCATTTTAAAATCTAAAATTTAATTGGAAACTTTATTAAATATTACAACCGCATTACCTGTAATGGAAGCGTTTTATACTTTGCAGGGCGAAGGATTTCACCAGGGAAAAGCTGCCTATTTTATAAGGCTTGCCGGTTGCGATGTTGGTTGTGTGTGGTGCGATGTAAAAGAAAGCTGGGATAAAGATCTTTATCCATTACAAAGTATCGAGGAAATAGTAACAGAGACTAAAAAGTATCCCGGAAAATTGGTTGTTATAACCGGCGGCGAACCCACTCTTTACAATCTTGAGGAATTAACCAAAGCCTTGCAAAAGGAAGGATTTTCAACAAACATAGAAACATCCGGATCTTCACCACTTAGTGGAAGTTGGAACTGGATTTGCCTTTCACCCAAAAAATTTAAGCCCCCATTACCGGGCATACTTTTAAAAGCCAATGAACTTAAAATAATTGTGTTTAATAAATCTGATTTTGCCTGGGCTGAGCAATATGCTGATCTGGTTTCCTCTTCCTGCAAGCTTTATTTACAACCTGAGTGGGATAAAGCAGAATTAGTAACACCATGGATAATCGATTACATCAAAGAAAATCCCAAATGGCAATTGTCGTTGCAAATACATAAATATATTAATGTACCGTAGGGACAGGTCGTGACCTGTCTTTATACTAAGGAC
>DATCMY010000327.1:0-24641 GCA_036565505.1 Hanamia sp. | reverse complement strand
ATTGGACTGTATTTCCTGAAGATATGTGAAAGCTTTTTCAAGAAGAAAATAATTAGCGGCCTGGTAAATGGAAGCATGTTTTTTATTTTCTCCTTTTACGCTAAGCCTTTTCAACCGATCTATTTCTATTGTATGAGTATGGTATTTATTTTCTCCTTTTATTTCATGATAAATGGTAAAAAAGGCGAGCCTGAAATTCCAGTTAATTCCAATGAAAATAAAATATTTGAAGTAGGGGAGAAAAGTCATTGCAAATTATTTTTTCAATTTGTATTTTTTTCAGAAAGCCTTATATCAATTACCTTCAATTGAAGATTTGTTTCACCGTTCCATTCATTTTCATCAATAGTATACACAATGTCAATTGGTTTATTTTTTTTAAGTAAATCAAATTTTTCTGCCAGGTTAAACCCAATACCGGTTAAGGTAATATTTTCATTTTTTACCACAAAACGAATGTGTTGTTCTTTTACAATCTTTGACCATTCGGTATTCCGTACATTTTTAGTAATAAACACCGGGCGCAGGTTTTCGGGGCCATAAGGCTCCATTTGTGTAATCAATTTAAAAAATTTACTGTTGATTTGTTTGAAATTGATTTCGGTGTCAATGATCAATTCGGGGATGAGTAAATACGGGTCAATTGTTGCGGATACAATCTCTTCGAATTTTTCACTGAATGCTTTTACATTTTCGGGAAGCATTGTCATACCTGCAGCTGCAAAATGGCCACCATATCCAATTAAATATTCACGACAAGAATGAATAGCTTCGTATAAATTAAAACCTGGTACACTTCGGGCGCTTCCACCTACCACTTTTTCTCCAAGAGTGAGTACTACTGTAGGGCGGTAAAATTTTTCGATGAGCCTGCTGGCTACTATACCCACTACGCCTTTATGCCAGTGTGATTGAAAAAGTACGGTTGAATTTCTATTCAACATTATTTCATCATTGGCAATCATTGCCAATGCCTCTTCTGTTATGGTGGAATCTGCGTCTTTTCTATCTATATTATCGCTATGTAGCATTTCTGCAAATTCTTTTGCTTTGGTAAAATCATCTTCAATAAACATTCTCACAGCTTTGGCAGCATCATCCATTCGCCCTGCCGCATTTACCCGAGGGGCAATTATAAAAACTACATTGTTTATGGAAAATTTATTTTTAACACCACTTAGTTCAATCAATGCCTTGATTCCTGCGCAGGGTTTAGTGTTTAATCTTTGTAAACCATAAAAAGATAAAATCCTGTTTTCACCTGTCATGGGTACTATATCTGCACCGATAGCAGTAACAACAAGGTCAAGATAGCATAAATATTCTTCTTCGGCTAAGCCTAAACGTTGCGAAAGCGCCATAATTAGTTTGAATCCCACACCGCATCCGCAAAGTTCTTTATATGGATACTGACAGTCTTTTTGTTTGGGATTTAAAATTGCAATAGCAGGAGGTAAAATTGTATCTGGAAGATGATGATCGCAAACAATAAAATCAAGTCCTAACGTACAGGCATATACGATAAGATCAACAGATTTTATTCCACAATCAAGGGAAATGACCAGGTCGAAATTATTTTCTTTTGCATATTTAATTCCTTGTTTGCTTATTCCGTAACCCTCTTTATAACGGTGTGGAATATAAAATTCAATATTTTCTTCCCTGTATATTTTTTTTAAAAATCGATACATGATGGCCACAGAGGTAGTTCCATCTACATCGTAATCACCAAAAATCAATATTTTCTGATTGTGCTTTATTGCAGATAAAATTCTTATTACGGCTTTTTCCATATCCTTCATTAGAAAGGGATCGTGAAGTTGGGAAATTTGTGGCCGGAAATATTCTTTCGCCTTTTCAAAAGAGTCAATACCTCTTTGAACAAGAATTTTGCATAGTGATGGATTAACAGTTAAAACTTGCTGTAATTGGGCCACTTTCATTTCATCAGCCTCCAATATTTTCCATCTTTTCTCCATAAGTAATCAGCTAATTAATACTTTCTATCTGTAGTATAGAGGACCAGTTCCTCTAAGGCTCTTCTGACATCACTTTCAGGAAATTCAAATAAAATTTTCAAAGCTTCATCACGGTATTCTTCCATTTTATTTTGCGCATATTCAATTCCACCCGTTTCGGTAACTTTTTGCAAAACAAATTTGATTTGTTCCGGATCTTTATTTTGATTTTTTATTATGTAAATGATTTTCCTTTTTTCAGTTTTATTAATATTGTTAAGTGTATAAATAAGGGGTAAGGTTAACTTTTTTTCTTTTAAATCATTTCCTGTTGGTTTGCCGATATCTACACTTCCATAATCAAAAAGGTCATCTTTTATTTGAAAAGCAATACCTGTTTTTTCACCAAATTGTTTCATTTTTTCTGTAATGCCTTCATCATTACAAGTGCTCCATGATCCTACTGCGCAGGCAGAGGAAAGAAGGGAAGCGGTTTTACTTCTTATAATTTCAAAGTAAATATCTTCATTAATATTTAATTTCCTGGCTTTTTCCATCTGCAACAATTCTCCTTCACTCATTTGTTTTACAGCCTCTGATAAAATTTGAAGTTGTTTAAATTCCTGTGCTTCTATTGATAGAAGCAATCCTTTGGACAGCAAATAATCACCTACTAAGACTGCAATCTTATTTTTCCATAATGCATTGATAGAGAAAAAACCCCTTCTTTCCAGAGATTCATCCACGACATCATCATGAACTAATGTAGCAGTATGTAGTAATTCTACAAGTGCTGCAGCCCTGTAAGTGGATTCATTTACAGGCCCATGTAACTTTGCGCTTAAGAACACGAACATTGGTCGCAATTGTTTCCCTTTTCTTTTAATAATATATTTCATTACCCGATCAAGAGAGGGGGTTTGGCTTTTTACAGACTTTGCGAATTTTTGTTCAAAAGTTTGCAATTCTTGCGCTATAAGGTTTTTTGAAAAGTCCATTTTTAGTTAAAAAAGGCAATATAGCACAGAAACAAATAAATAAGAGATTATTAATAAAATTTATGGTAAGTAAATAATATGAGCCATTTGAAAAAAAATCTTAATTGAAGTATAAATAATCTTGTTCACATGCAGCATTTAACATATTATATTTGTCATAGGTTTACAAAATTGTAAGAATATGTAAATGACTCAAAATCTAAGAAAATGCTAAAAAAAATTTGCATTTTGGCTTAGGTTTGATACTTTTGCACAATCAATAAAGTTTATTTAGAAATCATTAATCAAAAAGTTATGGCAAGCAAAAAGTTAAAATTATTATTTATAGGGATTTTTTCCCTTCTTTCCTTCGGCGTTTTCGCCCAGGATACCGGTGTTTATAATGTTTTTGACTCAAGTGTAATTTCCACAAAAGGACAAGCACAACAAAATGAGTTTATGAACAACACCTACGATTTTCCTGCAAAACCCCGCAATCAATTAGAGGTAGGTATTTCCGGTGGTATGTTTTCGGTAAGTGGTGATGTGTCAGCAAAATTGCCCACACCAGGATTTGCCTTGCATATCCGTAAAGCATTAGGATATGTATTTTCATTACGGTTGCAATATGTATATGGAGTTGCTAAAGGTTTAAATTGGAAACCATCTTATGGTTATACAAATAACCCAAAATGGGCAGGTTACAGTGCTGCAGATTTACAACCTGTATACTATAATTATCGTGCTCATGTACAGGATCTTGGTTTGCAAGGAATCTTTACATTAAACAATGTACGTTTTCATAAACAAAAATCCGGAATGGTTATTTATACCGGCGTAGGTATTGGTGGTACAATCTATGATACAAAGATTCAGGTACCATCTAGTTTCAGTACCATTACCTATACAGACTATGCTCATAGGAGAGATACCCGTAATCAATTAAAAACATTACTTAAAGATGTTCAATATACTGACGCTGAAAATAACAAAGCAAATTCTGCTACATTATTTGGTCAGACTTTTAAACCTTCCGGAACAGTATTAGGTGGTATTGCTTTTAAATTGGGTAAAAGTGTAAACCTTGCATTAGAAGACAGGTTTACTTTTATAAAATCTGATTTATTGGATGGCCAGCAATGGCAGGAACATCCGATAGCTGATCCAGTTCAAACCCGTGATTTTGATACTTATAATTATCTTTCTTTGGGATTAAACTTCAACGTAGGTGCTAAATCTGTTGAACCACTTTGGTGGATCAATCCATTGGATTATGCATATAGTGAAATTAATAATCCTAAACACATGAAATTACCTAAACCTGTATTTGATGACGAAGATGGCGATGGTATTGTTGATCAACTTGACAGATGCCCAGGTACTCCTGCAGGTGTAAAAGTAGATTCACATGGCTGTCCACTTGATACTGACGGTGATGGTGTTCCTGATTATAAAGATAAAGAATTGGTTACTCCTACTTATTGTCAACCAGTTGATGCTGATGGTGTTGGTAAATGCCCAGATCCTGAATGTTGCAAGAATATGGTAGCCGCAAATGCAAATGCTTGTAACATTGGAGACCTGCCTAGTATTTCTTACAAAGGCAAGAGCACAGTTTTAAGCAGCGATGCTAAAGCAATGTTAGCTACCGTGGCTTCTAAATTGAAAAACAGCGCTTCATGTACAATAACAGTTACCGGATATCCAGCAGCTTCTAAAGCTTCTCAGGCTCTATGCAATAAAAGAGTAGATGCTATCAAAGCTTACTTAACTGAAAAAGAAGGAATAAGTGCAGACCGAATTACTACAAATTGTGAAGTAGGTGGTGGTGATGCGAATACTGTAGATATTAAGACAAATTAATAAGACCACTTTTTGCTCAATGATAAACCCTTCCCTTTTGGGGAGGGTTTTTTTAATGCTATTATCAAAACATTAACTAGGTCAATTTTGCATCAACTAATATAATACTCATTTTTGTTCAAAATCACTTAATTTTGCACCTCTTTATGAAATTAGCATTAATTTTATTAGTACCATTTTTCATGCTAGCTGCATGCAATAATCAGTTTAGTAAAGTACTTAAAAGCACTGATTACGAATACAAACTTAAAATGGCTGATAAGTATTATGCATTCAAGAAATATAATAAAGCTGAACAATTATATGTAGAATTATTCCCTGTATTTAAAGGCTCTGATAAGTTTGAGGAATTGTATTATAAATATGCTTATTGTTCTTTCTATCAAAAAAATTATCTTGATGCTGAAAATCTTTTCAAGGGTTTTTTAGGAGTATTTCCAAATAGCTCTAAAGCTGAAGAGATTGCTTATATGCATGCTTACACTTTTTATGAACAATCACCCATAGTGGAACTCGAGCAAATAAATACTACAAAGGCTATAGGGATGATGCAGAGTTTTATTAACACATACCCAAATTCATCCCGGATAAAAGATGCTAATGATATAATTGCGAAATGCAGAGCTAAGTTAGAATTAAAAGACTATAAATCGGCCCAGCTTTATTATAACATTCAGCAATATCGGGCCGCTGGTATTTCTTTTGCTAATTTATTGAATACCTACCCGGAATCCGACAAGGGCGAACAATATATGTTGATGGCAATTAAATCTTATTATCAATTTGCAAAATTGAGTGTACAGGAAAAACAAGAAGAAAGGTATGCAAAAGTAGCAACGGAATATTTTGATTTTGCCGACCGTTATCCCGAAAGTAAATTATTAAAAGAAGCAGAAGATTATAAAAACCTTAGTCAAAATAATATTAAACAAATACAAAATGAGCAAATTAAGACGCCAACAAACCGCTAATACTAGTAATGTTGTTGAAACAAAAAATCTTGTTGATGTAAAAGACAAAACAGGAAATTTATATGAATCAATTGCTGTGATTGCTAAAAGGGCTAATCAAATAAACATTTCGATTAAAGAAGAATTGCATAATAAGCTTGAAGAATTTGCAAGCCATACTGATAGCCTTGAAGAAATTCATGAAAATAAAGAGCAGATAGAAATATCAAGAGCTTACGAAAGAATGCCTAATCCGGCAATATTAGCAACTGCAGAGTTTATGGAAGACAAAATCTATTACCGTAGAAATGAAGATAATCTTTTCGATTAATTTTTATTATAATCTTTAAATAAGAATTGATAATTTTAATGGCGGTTTTATACCGCCATTTTTAATGATTAAGGAAAGTATAAATCAAAATAAATTATTTATGCTTAAAGGAAAAAAAATTTTATTGTGTATTACAGGGAGTATAGCAGCATACAAATCTGTTATACTTTTAAGAATGCTTGTGAAAGCAGGCGCTGAAGTAAAAATAATCATGACCAAAGGAGCTGTTGACTTTGTAACGCCACTTACATTTTCTACTCTTTCAAAAAATAAAGTTTTAATTGATTTATTTGATGAAGAAACTTGGGCAAATCATGTACTACTTGGCCGGTGGGCCGATATAATGCTTATTGCCCCAGCATCTTGTAATACTATTGCAAAAATGTCAAATGGATTATGTGATAATCTATTATTGGCAGTTTATTTATCTTCTTCCTGTCCTGTATTAGTTGCGCCTGCTATGGATGAAGACATGTGGCATCACCCTGCTACACAAAAAAATATTGAAGTTTTAAAACTGAATCAAAATATTATTCTCCCGGTAAATAAAGGTGAACTGGCGAGTGGTTTATCCGGCGAAGGCAGGATGGCCGAACCTGAAGAAATCATTAATTACCTGGTTCATTATTTTTCTAATCAATTACTTCTAAAAGGAATTAAAGCATTGGTAACAGCCGGCCCAACTTATGAAGCTTTGGACCCTGTAAGGTTTATTGGTAATTATTCAAGTGGAAAAATGGGAGTAGCCATTGCTGAAGAATTGGCAACAAGAGGCGCGGAAGTTCAATTGGTATTGGGCCCATCTGAAGTAGGTGTTGATAAAAATATTTCTATAAAAAGAGTAATATCTGCAAGCGAAATGTATGATGAGTGTATGAAAAATTTTGGTACTTATGATATAATAGTTATGGCAGCTGCAGTTGCAGATTTTACTCCGGAAATTAAATCCACAGAAAAAATAAAAAAAGCAGAAAATGAATTTTCTCTAAAATTGCTGAAAACGAAAGATATTCTTTCCAAGGCAGGAGAAATAAAATCCGAAAAGCAAACTTTAGTGGGGTTTGCGTTGGAAACAAATAATGAAAAGGAAAATGCGCTGGAAAAGCTTTCCAAGAAAAATGCGGACCTTATTATTCTTAATTCTTTAAAAGATCAGGGTGCCGGATTCGGCCATAATACTAACAAAATCACTATTTTTGATAAGAATGGAAAAGAATATAAATTTCCCAAAAAATCTAAAAAGGAAGTTGCTAACGATATTGTAAATACTATCATTTTATTTAGAAATGAATAAATTACTCCTGTTTTTTTTATTATTTTTTTATACCATGGCCTCTGATGCACAGGAACTGCGGGCGAGAGTAAGCGTACTGAGTAACCGGGTTGCTAATAATGTGGACAAAAAAACATTTCAAACGTTACAAACAGTTCTTAATAATTTTGTTAACGACCGCAAATGGAGCAATGATAAATTTGATCCGGAGGAAAAAATTGATTGTAGTTTTTTATTAAACCTTGAATCAACCGGAGATGCTAATGTTTATAAAGCATCATTAACTATACAATCTGCAAGGCCTGTTTTTAATTCCTCTTATGTTTCTCCTGTTATCAATTACCAGGATAATGATGTAGTTTTTAAATATACTGAATTTCAACAGTTAGAATTCAATGAAACCCGCGTTACCGGTACAGATCCGCTAGCGTCTAATCTTACTGCAGTATTCGCCTATTGGATCAACATGATTCTTGGATTTGATTATGATTCTTTTTCACCAACAGGTGGTAATCTCTATTTTCAGAAAGCGCAGAATATTATTAATAATGCGCCAGAAGGAAGAAATATAGTTGGTTGGAAAGCTTTTGACGGAACAAGAAATAGGTATTGGCTTACAGAGAATTTACTTAACAGCCGGTATAATGTTATTCATGACGCTATTTATAATTATTACAGGCAAGGTATGGATAAGCTGTATAATGAGGAAGCGAATGCAAGATCACAAATACTAAATGTGCTGAATCTATTAAATACTTTTAATGTTGAAAATCCAAATACAATGATCCTGCAATTTTTTTTTCAGGGTAAAACACAGGAATTAATAAAAATATTTTCAAAAGCTTCGCCACCAGATAAATCAAGGGCTTTGGAATTTTTACAACACCTTGATGTTTCTTCAGCTTCACAATATCAAGAACAGTTGAAATGATGAATCGCTTTATTTATTGTTTTTTTTTGATCATCTTTATTTCATCATGTATGTCAAAAAATAAGGCTCCCTCCGAAATTATTCAACCTGCAAAAATGAAAAATATCATGTGGGATGTAATGAGGGCGCAGGTATTAGCGGTTGAAATCTGTAAAAAAGATTCTTCACTTAATGATACTGCTGAAACAAAAGCTCTGGTTCAAAAAGTATTTGAAATTCATAAAATAAAATCGGAGGATTTTGATAAAAGTTACTACTGGTATATAAAACATCCGGAATTATTGAGTCTTATATTTGACAGTCTTTATACTCAACAACAAAGAAATGAAAAGAGGTTGTACAATAAACATTTAAATATTCCACACTCTAAAAAAAATATTTTGCAATGGGATGAGCCTTATAAATTAAATACCGTTCATAATGATAGTTCTTTGATCATTTTTAAGGGGAAATACATTCATCCTGAATAAAAAATAAAAAAGAAATTATGAAGAAAGTTTTTAAAAATGCCGGTGAAGCGCTTCAGGATGTTGAGAACGGAAGTACTATTATGATTGGAGGTTTTGGTTTATGTGGTATTCCTGAAAATTGTATAGCTGCTTTAGTGAAAAATGAAGTGAATCAAATTACCTGTATTTCCAACAATGCCGGAGTAGATGATTTTGGAATTGGTTTATTATTGAAAAGAAAGCAAATAAAAAAAATGATTGCTTCTTATGTAGGCGAAAATGCTGAATTTGAAAGGCAATTATTGCAAGGAGAACTTGAGGTTGATCTAATTCCGCAAGGTACACTTGCTACAAGATGTATGGCATCAGGTTATGGAATGCCTGCAATTTTTACTCCTGCCGGCGTTGGAACAGAGGTGGCAGAAGGTAAAGAAGTTCGTGAATTTAATGGGAAGCTCTATTTGTTGGAGTACGCGTTTGATGCGGATTTCGCATTAGTAAAAGCATGGAAAGGAGATACTTTTGGAAACCTGGTTTATAGAGAAACTGCAAGAAATTTCAATCCGTTGATGGCGATGGCCGGTAAAATTACCATTGCTGAAGTTGAAGAATTGGTACAGCCCGGCGAGTTGGATCCTAATGAAATCCATACTCCAGGGATATATGTTCATCGTATTTTCCAAGGAAGTAATTATGAAAAAAGAATTGAGCAGAAGACAATTAGAAAGTTGGTCCCTTAACAAATTAACGATTTAGCTATTAGCTAATTAGCACATTAACACATTTATTTATGTTAGATAAAAATCAAATTGCCCAACGAATTTCTAAGGAATTAAAAGATGGATATTATGTAAATCTTGGCATAGGAATACCTACACTTGTGGCCAACTATATTCCCGATGGTGTAAATGTAATTCTACAATCAGAAAATGGTTTATTGGGTATGGGGCCATTTCCATTAGAAGGGGAGGAGGATGCAGATTTAATTAATGCAGGGAAACAAACAATTACTACATTGCCTGGCTCCGCATTCTTTGACAGCGCAATGAGTTTTGGAATGATTAGGGCTGGTAAAGTTGATCTGACTGTTTTAGGTGCTATGGAAGTAAGTGAAAATGGAGATATTGCCAGCTGGAAAATACCTGGTAAAATGGTTAAAGGAATGGGAGGTGCAATGGACCTGGTAGCCAGCGCCAAAAATATTATTGTTGCAATGATGCATACCAATCCAAAAGGAGAATCTAAATTATTAAAGAAATGCAAGCTTCCTTTAACTGGTATTAATTGTGTAAAAAAAATCGTTACAGAACTTGCAGTTATTGAAGTAACATCAAATGGATTTCGTTTACTGGAAAGGGCTCCAGGTGTTACAATAGAAGAAATAGAAAATAAGACGGAAGGAAAATTAATTGTAGAAGGAGTAATTCCTGAAATGATGTTTTAAATTTTTTTACCGGAAAAAGTAAATTTTCAACTTTAATCAATCAACGAATTTTTCATTGCGAAAAATACCAGACCTACTGAATTTTTTACGCCAAAGCGCTCCATTAATCTGTCTTTAATTGCCTCAACGGTACGTGGACTGATATCCATTTTTTGAGCTATTTCCTGTGCCGTATATTCCATGCAAACTAATGAGAGAACCTCTTTTTCTCTTTCGCTTACAACAATTTCGCTGCTTAGGTTTGGATTAAATTTTTGCTTGGCATAATTCTTTTTAATAAGCACACGGTTTACAAAATTACTGAGATAGAAACCCGTTTTCATTACATCCATTATTCCCTGTTTTATCTCTGCGGGCTCAGTACTTTTTAATAAATATCCATTTGCTCCACTATCCATAAGATGGCCTACAAAGCGCTCATCTTCAAACATGGTTAAAATAAGAATTCTTACGGCAGGGAAATGTTTATTAAGGGATTTAGTGGTTTCAATGCCATCTTTTACAGGCATTTTTAAATCCATTAAAACGATGTCCGGTTGCTCTTTTTCTATTCCTTTTATTAGCGCTTCTCCGTTTTCCGCTTCTAAAATAAACCTGATATTATGATAGGCTTTTAAAGAAAGGATAACTCCTTTCCTGAATATTTTATGATCATCAGCTATGGCAACATTAATTATATCGGGGGTCATACCTTGCTCTTAAAAGGTAAAAGATAAACAGAAAAAGTATAAAAATAAAATATTTATTTAACAGGCTCTCTGGGAATTTCAATAGTTACTTTGTAATATGTGTGGGTACTGTCAATTTCAAAAGATATAGCCCCCTTTAAAACACGCATCCGGCTTTGAATATTTTTTAATCCAAGCCCTACCGAATTGTGTTCTAATTTATCAAAGTCATGTTGAAGTATTCCTTTGCCATCATGGTGTATGCGAAAATAAACTAAATTTCCCTGGGCGTTTTGCGTAAGATGAATAAATCCGGCACTACTATGTTTAATAATATTAGTTACTAACTCTTGTAAAATACGAAAAATCAATAATTCCTGTTCTTCATTTAGCCGTTGGCGGTTATCATGAAACCTAACACTGGCGTTAATTACGCCAGAGCCATTTATTTTATCAAAAAGGTCTTTTACCGCGGCTTCCAATCCAAAATTCTTAAGGGTAGGCGGCATCAGGCTATGCGATATATTCCTGATCAATTGAATGCTGTCGTCAATAATTTGCTTGGCACTAAAAATAGATTGAAGTTGAACGGCGGGTTCCTGGTGAATCAGGTTTTCATTTAGATATAGCCTGGCAGTGGCTAATAGCGGTCCTGCATCATCATGAAGATCGGCAGCAATGCGTTGCCTCTCTTCTTCCTGAAAACGAATAGACGCACGCAACAACATTTGCTGGCGATCTTCTTCCATTTTTTGTATTTGCTTATTGAATCTTATTACTCTTCTTTGATGAAAGACTAAAACTGAAATAAGAGTAATTGCCATGACAAACATGCCCAAAGTACCTAACACCAGTACGCTTGAGACGCCTGATGAATTTGAAGATATTTGTAAAAAAAACATGTTTTTGTTTAGCAATTAATTTTTATTTTGAAAAAATATATCATCATCCAGTTCAGGAAGTGATGGAGTTATTTTATTAGTACTGTTAGTTTTCATAGTCATAGCCACGCTAAGCAATATATTCTTAAGGATATTGAATGAGATATTTATGATGAAATAGAGTTTTTGAAAGTGAATATCATGAAATGTATTTTCAGTCATGATATATAAAAAAAAAGTGCCGGAAAAATAAATAAGAAAAGTAATTACAACCCAAAAATTAAAAGTAGAATAGATCATTAGATTGTTAGACCCTTTTATTTGTGAAAAAAGGTAATAAATGCAAAAGAGTATAATAATTATAGATTCTATACCAGAAGTAAAGGAATCAAAAGAATTCATCTTATTGACCTGAAAAAAATCAAAAAGGGCAAAAAGTATAAAACCAAACCAAATAAAGGATACTAGATTTTTAAATCGACCTTTTGGTAGTATTAAATAGAAAAAATAACATAGAAATGAATATTCTATGATTGTAAAACTTGAAAATAAAATAAAAAAACTGGGGTTTCTTGTACTTTGCAAATAATAATTCATACCCTCATTAATAATGCAATAAAGGGTATAAAAAACAATTACCCTTAGTGATTTTTCTTTATTATTCCTTTTGAATAATAGAAAAAAAACTAAGGGTAATAAATGCGAAAAAATGCCGGTATATAATAATATTTTTAAAATAGCAGTTGAAATTTAAAATCAAATATAACTACATATTTTAAATTTTATGCACAAATTTCAAATATGTAATTATCAACCAGTAACAATAGTCCAGTCTATTACAATCTTATCAGCTACTATACCATCATGCTTAACAATGTCGCCAGTGATAGTAACAACTGAATAAGTAAGAATGTCTTTACCTTCTGCATCTACACCAGTGTAAACTAAATGCTCTTCATTGTTTTCTGAAAGGCATTTACGGAAACTAATTCCAACACAACCTGGTTGGTTTAAAATTTGATCAATAATGTTACGGCCAATGTAATAACCTGGTGTAGCATTTGGGTTAGCTTCTCTGAAGTTTTGAATTAATTGCATACCTTCTGCTAATCCGATGTCTTCGCCTACTTCGGCAAGAGTCTTGGTTTCTAAGAGTGCATTTTGTGTCATAATTGTAAGTTTTTTTTGTTTTTTAAAGCGGGTTTTATTGAGTAATTAGAACACTAACTTCCCTAAAAACAAATTACCGGGCAAGGGCTTAATTTCAGTAGCAAATACCTTATTTTTGCTAAAATGCTTATTGAATAAGGGTTTCATTGATTTAAACAAGTAAATTAACGTATTAAAAACGGGTATATCTACGATGTAAATATAGTAAAATTACTATTGAAAAAATAGTTTTATTACGAGCGTAAATATACTATAATCTTAATATTGAATAAAAAAAACCAGGCGAAGTTGTTGCCTGGATTTGGGATTCTAAAGCGGGGGTTACTTAATAATATTGATTGACATTGGCCATCACATTCGGTTTTCTGGATATTGTCTTTGAATTGGTATTTTGGATATTGAATCTGCCGGCCAAGGCAGATGTTAATGGATATTAATTTCGTGTACCAATGTCAATCAATACTTCAAAAATATGCAGATATTCAAAAAAATCCAATAGCAGGAATACCCCTTTTTGAAAATGTGATTAATACCAGATTTAATGCAAAAACGAAATTGAATATAGTATTTGTACTTAAAATAAATTCGTAATTTTACGTGCGTATTGTTTCTAAAAATTTGTGCTAAAAAAACGTAATAATTATGAAGTTTAAATAATAGATTGATTAAAAATGCGTTATAAGTTTATATTTTTACATTCCCCTAACTGTTAAAATCCAATGTCACTATCTACTATTATTAAGATTGCAATTGCCGATGACCATAAAATTTTCAGAGATGGAATTAAAATGGCACTCAGCCCAAAAGAGAATTTAAAAATGATTTGGGAAGCTGAAGATGGTAAAGACCTCATGCACAAAATGACCATCAAAAAACCTGACGTATTATTAATGGATATTAGGATGCCTGAAATTGATGGTATTAATGCAATTGAAATGTTGCGTAAAGAATACGATGATCTTAAAATAATTGTACTTTCTATGTACGATGATCAGCAGATGATCAGTAAGATGATGGAAATGGGCGCTAATGCTTATTTAACTAAGACTACCGATCCTGATGAAATTTATGAAGCCATACTTACCTGCATGAATGAAGATTTTTATTTCAATCAATTGGTGAACAATGCTGTGATGGGAAAGTTGATGCAAAAGAAAAATGTTCGTAAGCACTACGGCAGCCAGATTCCGATTTCCTTCAGCGAAAAAGAATTAAAAATTTTGCAACTGTTGGGAGAAGATAAAACCACTGATGAAATTTCTAAAATAATTTTTTTGAGTCCGCGAACCATTGAAACTATTCGCCAGAATATGAAAAATAAAGTTGGCGCTAAAACTATCGGCGGCCTCATCATGTATGGCATGAGGAATAAGATGATAGAATAATTTTATTTTTTTAAAGATTAAACTAAAACTTTATAAAAGGTTTTTTTTGGATTTATTATATTTATAAAAAATCTTATCAATCGCTCCTGGTGCCTGTTTCAGGCAATTTGTTTTATCTTCTATTTTTCTAAAGATTTTATCTCTATTAATTAATTTTGGCTTGTATTAATAATTAATTGTATTATTGTTTTCTTTTACCTATCCGGTACTTTATAAAGACATCCCTCCCTTTTGAATGCAAAACGCAATAACCATAGGTTATTGTACCCTAATAATATTTGAAAATCTTTTTGAAATGAAAATTTTTTCCCAAAGAAACTGCGCCTTAGGCTCAGCATTCATGCAATTTATTTTTCGTAAAAATCCGTGGCATTTTGCTTTGAGGAGCATTATTCCAAGTATCTTGTTTTGTTTGGTGTGGAATGTGGGATCAGGCCAAGTTAGTATTTCTGCAGGAAATACGGTTGGTGAGTCGTTCTCTATTGGTACCGATCGTTTTGCTTCTTTGCCAACAGGATGGAAGGTCAATAATATTAATACTGTAAGAACTTTAGGACCTATAGGAACTTATGCAGTTGCTGACTCAAACACTAATAAAAGTGGAGGAAATTTATTGTCTGCCTTAGCCACAAATGGTATTTACAATTTCGGAGCAGGTGATGCTGCAATAGCAACGGATAGAGCAGTCGGTGGATTATCTTCAAGTTTTGGTTCAAAAAGTGTGAATGAATTTGTAGAATTGAATAATGTAGGGGCAACCAATATTAATTATTTTACAATAAACTACGATGTTGAAAAGTATAGGGATGGTAAAAATCCGGCCGGTTTTTCCATTCAAATGTATTATTCAACAAATGATACGACATGGACTTCCGCCGGACCCCAATTTTTAACGAGCTTTAATGCAGATATGGATGATAACGGATATGCCTCTGCTCCGGGTGCGACAGTATATATAAGTAATCGACCCTTAGCAGTATCGCTGCCTGCAGGCGCAAATCTTTATCTTGCCTGGAATTATTCTGTTACAAGTGGTAATTCTACGAAAGATGCACAGGCATTGGGTATAGATGATGTTTCTATTACTGCTGCTCCTGCAGGCGCAGCCTCTGTACCTTCAGATTATTTTCGCAGTAAAAATAGTGGTGACTGGTCTTCGGTAAATACCTGGGAATCATCAAGCGATGGTAGTATATGGAGTAACGCCACACAAATACCAACTTCTGCTGCTAACACTATTACCATACAAAGTGGAAATACGGTTAGTGTAAGTACTTCAGTTTCTCTTGACCAAACAATTATTGCAGGAACTTTGGAATTACAAACCGGTGGAGTTTTAAATATTAATGATGGAACCGGCGATGATATATTAATACCAGCCAATGGTATTTTAAGAGTAACCAGTACAGACAATTATACAGCCGGAGTTAATCAGTCCAACGGCGCAGATATAAACATTGCAACGAATGGTAAAATAACCATAGGAAATGGTTCTGCATCTATTGGCGCTAATTTTGAAAATTTTGCCACTTCAACATCAACACCCAATGTATGGAATACCGGCGCTATTTATGAATATAACAGTAATACCACTTTTGCTGCATCCAATCTTACTTATTTCCCCAACGCCGGAACTAACATTCCGATTTTCAGGGTAACTAATGTTTCAGGAACACCAGGTGCACCGAGCAAGACAGACATCAATGGTCTTTTAGAAGTAAATTCAAGTTTTGCTTTTACCGGCAATGGTTTAAAAACATTTAGGGACGGAATAACTGGAACTGCTACACTTACGTTACCTCTTTCGCCACAGGGTTATACAATTTCATCTGCTTCAGCCATTTTGGGTGGCACTTTAAATCTTGTGCTTTTAAATGAAAATTTACATTTAACGAATGGTGTTACAGTGCCATTGGGAGCCAATGTAACAGTCACTCAATCCGGAGGAAAAGGCTTTTTAAAGGCTGGTGGTAGTTTTAAAGTTGATGGCATTATTGATATAAGTGATGTAACAATTAGTAATACAAATGGAGGTGATGTTACCGTAAATGGTACTTTAAAAACATCGAAATCAAATGGTTTATACAATCCCGGCAATATAGCTTCAGGCACAATAAATATAAATGCTGGCAGTACTATTGAATACAATGGCACGTTAAATCAATCTGTTACTTCCACAGCTACCTTAAACCAGTCCTATTACAATATTACTTTTTCCGGTAGCGGTACTAAAACACCAAATGGTGCCATTAGTGTAAATACATTGGGTACTGTAAAAATTACAGGAGCCTCTGTTATAGTAAATGCTACCAGTTCTAATTTGGGCCTGACTACTACAAATACTACAAATTTTACAATGGATGGAGGTAGATTAATCCTGGGTACAGGAGGTACACAACCCAACATGGATGGTACTTATAATCTTACAGGAGGTGTAGTAGAATTTACAGGAGGCTCAGTAAAAACTATCCGAAGCAAACCATATCAAAATGTCGAAGTAACAGGAAGCAGTGTAGGTAATTCAAATGGAAATATTATCCTAAATGATGGTGGAAGTTTTACCATAAAGTCTACAGGAATTTTTTCAATAAATGATAACAGCATAACAGGAGTCACAAGTACTCCTTCAGTAACAGTCGAAAACGGAGGGGTATTCAAATGTGGTAACAACCAAGGATTCAATGGATATAAAATAACTTACTTTCCTACTCTTTCTTCATCTATCAATTCCAATATTACCAATGTTACCTTACAACCGGGAAGTACTGTCGAATATACAAAAGCCGGCGATCAACCGATTACCAATGCCAACGGTCTTGTTTACCAAAATCTTACCTTATCAGGTTCAGGAATAAAGACTGCACCTGCAGGTGTATTAACTATCAACGGTAACCTTTCAAAAACAACGGGTTCTGTTTTTGCTCATAATAATGGTACAGTTGTTTTTAATGGATCTGTTCCTCAATTTTATTCTTCAATAACTCCACAAATGGTTTTCAACAATCTTACCAATAACAATACCAACGGTCTTTCTGTCAATGATAGTTTGTCGGTTTATAAAGAACTATTATTAGGTGCGTATTCAAAAATAACTTTGAATGCTGACATCACGCTGAAAAGTGATAATGCCAATACAGCCAATGTCGCGCCCATGCCGGCAAATGCAACCATCACTTATAATGAAGGTCGCTTCATTGTAGAACGCTACATTCCCAATCATTTCAAAGCATGGCAATTTTTAGCAGTTCCTACAAAAGGCAGTACGGTTAGGGAATCATGGCAGGAAGGTAATGTTCCCGGGGGAAATGAAAAACCTGGCTATGGTGCCCAAATCACCAGCAATTTGCCCAACGCAACTTCTCTTGGATTTGATCTGAGTTCTTTCAGTCCTTCTATGAAAACTTATGATCCTGCCGCTGATAGTTGGGTGGGGATTCCCAACACTTCCATGAATATTGAGAACTCACATGGTTATATGCTTTTTGTCCGGGGGGATAGAAGTGTTACTGCTGCCAACCAGCCCGCTAACGCTACTATTTTACGAACTTTGGGTAAATTGTATTCACCAGGCAGCGAGGCGCCACAGACCATCAGTATCCCGGCAAACAGTTTCCAAAGTATAGGTAACCCTTATGCTTCCGCAATAGATTTTTCTAATCTGAATTTCACCGGTGGAGTTGAGGATGCTTATTATATCTGGGATCCGCAATTAACTTCTGGAACCAGTTCTGCTTATGGATATGGTGGTTATCGCACTATTTCAGGTAATACGGTAGTACCATCAGGTGGTAATTATATTGATGGAAATCCTCCCCCGATTCAATCAGGACAAGCCTTTTTTGTTTATGGTACAAGTGGAGGAACCATTTCATTTTCTGAAAACAGTAAAGTTACTGGAAGCGCTTCCATATTCAGGCCAATGAATGAATTTGTAGAACCATCTGCTCAATTACGTGTTAATTTATATGCTGTTAATAATAGTGAAACAATTCTTATTGATGGAATAATAACCCAGTTTGATAAATCTTATTCGAATGCTTTAGATACCTGGGATGCTATTAAAAATTCCAATTCTGGAGAAAATATTGGGATTGTAAGTAATGGGAAAGAATTAGCGATTGAACGCCGGCAAATGGCTCATATAAATGATACTCTGTTTTACAACTTACAAAAGCTGAAACAGCAATCTTATCAATTTGAATTTATAGGTACCCATCTTGATCAATATGGAATGGAAGCATTATTAGAAGATAATTATCTGCATACCAAAACGCCATTGAATCTTACGGGAACTACCCTAACGAATTTTACAGTGGATAATACAGTCGCCTCTCGGGCTTCAGGCTCAGGCCGTTTCCAAGTGGTATTCAGCCCTTCAGCAGGTCCATTGCCTGTTACATTCTCTTTAGTGAATGCGTATCAGCAAAATGCAGATATTGTGATAGAATGGAAAGTTGAAACTGAAAATAATATGAGCCATTATGAAGTAGAAAAATCTGCAAGTGGCAACAGCTTTATTTCTGCTGGCACACAAGATGCCAGGAATATGCCCGGAAGTAATTACCAATGGATAGATGCAAATCCTTTTGATGGCTATAATTATTATCGCATAAAAAGTATTGGCATAAATGGCGATATTAAATACAGCCAGGTAGTCCGGGTATATATGGGTAAAGGAAAAACTTCCATTAGCGTGTATCCTAATCCGGTAACAGGCGGCATTATTAACCTGCAATTGATTAATCAACCTGCGGGAAATTATAAAGTAAGGTTGCTTAATTCTTTAGGGCAGGTTATAGCTGCAAAAGAAATAAATCATAGAGGTGGCAGCAGCTCGCAATCTGTTTCATTCAATAAATATACACTTCAGGGTATTTATCATTTGGAAGTAGTTAATCCGGTAGGAGAAAAGAATGTAATACAAATAAAGAATTAATTTTAATTACAAGAATCAAATTGCAGAAAGCCTGCACCTGCGCTCCTTTGAACAGAATTAGATTATTTGGCTGCAAAAAATATCTTATTATATAGAATGAAAGTATTGGAAACTTGCCAATAGTTACTTATGCTGTTCTATAAACTAATTTTTTAAAATCCCATTCCTCCCTGTAATTTTCCGCTCATTCTTATAAAACCTTCTCCTGCTTTTACACCAAGTGCCCGGCCCCTGAAATCTTCCATAGATGCATGGCCGCAACTATAGATGCCCGGAGGGTCCTGGCTGATATGGCAGTATACCGCTTTTCTCTTCTGCTCCTGTGTATCGGATATATCAACATAATCTGTTGGATGAAAAATAAGGGTTTGCTCACCAGCACATACTTCAAAAAAATACAGTGAAAATTTTTGCGGCATCCTTATCCATGACTGTATGGTAAGCAAACTTGCCACCTGGTGATCTTTGTGTGCATCCAATGGCCAATGTGTAAATACGATATCAGGATTTTCATTTGTTATAAGCTCCAGTATCCTGTTAACCCATTCATTATTACAAACTGTGTCCCCATCTATTTGTCCTGCAAAGACGGGTTTTGCATCCAATACTTTGCAGGCGTTGATTGCTTCCTGTTTTCTTATAGCAGCAGCTTCATCATGGCTTTTACCGGGGATGCCGGCTTCGCCTGTTGTTAAATAAATAATGGTTACTTCATGGCCTGCATTTGCTAGCTTTGCCAGAGTGCCACCACAGCCACTTTCCGGATCATCTGGGTGTCCACCAACACAAATAATTTTCCTTTTCTTATTTCCGGCGGGAATATTTTTTTGTGCAATAAGCAAGGATGGTAAGGTTACCAAACCCAATCCAACGGCGGTATTTTTCATAAATTGCCGGCGTGAGTTGTAAAATGATGGCATAATGTAATTGTTTGGTTCAATTTACTTAATTATCAGAAATAATTATAATTGATTATTTTGCTAATCCATGAATTAATGGTTGGGAGAACATCTGCTCTTTGCAAAAGGAGCAATAATTTATTACTTCAAAAAATATTTTAATGTCTCTTTCCGGAAAATCACAAATGTGATATTCACTTATATGGCTAAACGTAATTAGAAATAGGTTTTCTGAGTTGGTGATTTTATTGTGGCAATAATTAAAAAATTGCTTTGTTATCTTTCTATTATTTTTATTGAAATTTAAGCGTCAAAAAACTAAAAATAAAATATGCACCAGCTGGCATCAACTGTTTTTACATTTATTTTATCCCCCTTTAACTGGGTAATTATATTGCTTGTTGCAGGATATTTTTTACGTAAGGCTTTGTTCAAAAGGATATGCAGATGGCTCGCACTTTGCCTATTTCTATTATTTGGTAATCAATGGCTATTAGATTGGTATGCAAAAAAATGGCAGCCACCCCCTGTTGTCATTAATGTGGAAATGCCATTCAGTTGCGGTATTGTTCCCGGCGGATTTGCCAGTCCTGATGCTGATGCGAATGGCTATTTTAACTCAACCTCAGATAGGTTTATACAGGCGGTAAAATTATATAAACTTGGAAAAATTAAAAATATCCTGATCAGTGGTGGCAATGGTAAAGAGGATCAGAAAAGCTTTCGCGAAGGAGCCTGGGTAAAGGGCGAACTTAAAGCAATTGGAATTCCGGATTCAGTTATTTATGTGGAAGACAGATCGAATAATACCTCAGATAATGCCTTCTATGCAAAACAGATTCTGGATTCCCTAAAATTAAGGCCTCCCTACCTCCTTATCACTTCTGCACTTCATATGCCCAGGGCTTTGCTACTATTTAAGAAAGCCGGAATTCCTGTCGTTCCATTTCCCTGCAATTATACTGCAGGCAGAGGAAGTTTTAGCTATTGGTCCTTCGTTCCACAACCATCAATACTTTTAGGTTGGGATCCGTATTTGAAGGAAACCGCAGGCTATTTATGGTATAAATTAAAGTGAAATAACAATTAAATAAAAAGAGGAAAGTTTGATTGGTTTTGGAAGTTGGGCTTACTTTGTATTAAGTATAATAGATCCCGAAATATAATCAGCGTGTATCCTATCCTGTTAAAATCAAATTGCCTGTAAAATAAATAATCAATCTCCATATTTTGACATCTTTTCATTCTGATTTTTAAATTGAATAAAATTATTTACCGTTAATAAATGATGGGCTTAATGCAAATCCATTCTGCACCAATGTACTATTGAGTGATTAAGAAGAGTCTGAATTATTAAATATTCAATAAAAAAACCATAGCATTTACACTATGGTTTTTTTGAGAATCAAAAGAAAAATTTAATAAAAATTGTATTAATTAAAGCCTACTGCTTTGTAAATAATACTGATTCATTACCCTTGTCACCAGATAATTTAATAATATAAACACCCTTAGCCAAATTAGAAATATCTAATTTCTGATTACCGGAAACGTTATTCAAATTACGCATCAACATTAATTTATTTTCTACACTATATACCGCAATTGTCTTAAGCGATCCCAATGTATAATTTACAGTAATTTCATTTTGAGTTGCCGGATTTGGAAATACTTTCAGTGCAATAGATCCGCTAAAAGAAAGTTCCACAACTGATGAATAAGAAACTTTGCCATTAATATCTACTTGTTTCAACTTGTAAAAATTGTTGCCAGGTAGAGGAGTATTATCGATTGCTGTATATTTATTCAATTGGTTTGAATTGCTATTATTAGCATCAACTTTCTGTATAGGACTGAAGTTAACGCCATTACTACTGCGCTCAACTTCAAAATAGCTATTGTTTATTTCTTCGGTTGTAGCCCATTGTAGTAATGCAGTAGAACCTTGTTTTACCGCATTAAAATACACCAACTTAACGGGTAATAGACCAGTAACTGAAAGAGTAATTAGCGCTGTAGAAGATGTGGTACAGGCACCATTTGTATAATTATAAGTAACAGTATAACTTCCTGCAAAACTTGAATCTAAATATACTACACCTGTGGTTGAATTAATTTTTAAACTGTCTGAAGAGGAAAAGGTGCCAGTAGTAATTCCTGTAATTACAGGGCTTACTGTTCCAGTTCCTGTTGAATAAGGGCTGCCAGGATAACTAATTGTAACAATAGTAGAACTTCCTGAAACACCCATGATGTTTGCATGCTGAGTCGATCCTCCTATATTTTGAACAATTATTCTTTCTACTTGCTTAGCCTGATCAGCACAGGATAAGTCTAAAATAATAGAATATATACTTGGATCGCCTGTTGAATTATCCGGAGCATCTGTAGACCTGAACGTTCTGTCAATTCCATTGAGCACCACATCGGGGCCAGGGTTAAAAAACCAATCCGGTAAAGCCAAGTTGGTATAAATGGTTGAATCTCCATTTGTAAATCTTATAATAACATTTAATTGATCATTTCCTTCAGTAGCAAAACCTAAAAGGCTCAATGATGCATACGAAGCAGGCAAAGTCAAGGTCAACGAATCTGTTAATCCTGCGTCAATACGCTTTACATTAAATTGATTATACGGAGCAAGTTGATAGGATTTTGTGCCACTTGAAAATGCGCCTGAGTCAGGTAATCCCAAAACTGTACCAACCTTAGTACCATAATTTTTTGAATATAATACATACCCAGAGTTATCAAGTCCCCCAGTAGTAGTATTTACTGCGAGAGTGTCTTCTGCAATACCATCAAAGTTAAAACCGCTAAGTGCAATAGGAGTATAAGTTTGCGCATTTGCTTTTCCAACTATCACAAGAGTTAGAAGCAAAAAAGGTAAAAGTTTCTTCATGATTTCTGTTTTTTTAGTTTTTTATGATGCAATATTAACTTTTTTTTATTTATTTTATGTTAAAAATCAACGCTAATATAAGAAAAGTTATGCACTTATGTTAATACCGTGCAAGACGTATTCGGTATTATTTTCTCTTTGTTAAAGGCTTTCTTTTAAACACATTTAATGGATACAAAATGAATTTCATTTAAGTAAAGGAGCGATCTTTCCTACGCTTTAAAACTCTCTTTTAGTGTAACAGTTCTGTTAAATACGACAGATCCCGGTTTTGATTCTTTATCCACACAAAAATATCCATTGCGGATAAATTGAAAATGAGCTCCAGGTTCAGCGTTTTGAAGATGTGGTTCTATAAACGCGTTTTTAATAATCTGCAAAGATTCAGGATTGATGAAGTCTTTAAAATCACCTTCTTCCATAGCTGGATTTTCTACTTTAAATAAGCGGTCGTAAAGCCTTACTTCGGCTTTGCCCGCATCTTTTGCATTTACCCAATGGATGGTTCCTTTTACTTTTAGGTCGCTGGTATCGTGTCCACTTTTACTTTCGGGGAGGTAGGTGCAGTGTATCTCTGTTACTTTTCCTGATTCGTCCATTTTGAAATTTTCGCATCGTATTATGTAGGCGCTCTTTAATCTAACCATCATTCCAGGTGCCAGCCGAAACCATTTTTTTACAGGTACTTCCATAAAATCTTCCTGCTCTATCCACAACTCTTTTGAAAAGGAAATGGTTCTTGTGTTCATGTGATCGTTTGGTAAATTTTCAGTAATTAACTCTTCCGTTTTATTGTCATCATAATTATCAATGATGAGTTTTAGAGGATTTAAAACTGCCATCAGGCGGGGAGCAGTTGTGTTTAACTCTTCACGGATACAAAATTCAAGTAAGCTTATGTCAATGAGGTTATCACGTTTGGCTACACCTATTTTGTCGCAAAAGGTCCTGATGCTTGATGGGGTATATCCTTTTCTCCTAAATCCTGATATAGTAGGCATCCTGGGGTCGTCCCAGCCTGAAACATAGCCTTCATTTACGAGCTGAAGTAATTTGCGTTTGCTCATTACTGTATAGGTCATATTTAGCCTTGCAAATTCATATTGCTTAGATGGAAAAATTTCAAGATGCGCAATAAACCAGTCGTACAATGGACGATGAGGAATAAATTCTAAAGTACAAATACTGTGTGTGATTTTTTCTATGCTATCGCTTTGTCCGTGGGCAAAATCGTACATTGGATAAATACACCATTTATCACCTGTACGGTGGTGATGTGCGTGCTTAATACGGTACATAATAGGATCGCGCATCAGCATGTTGACTGCCGACATATCAACCTTTGCACGCAACACTTTTTCACCATCTTTAAATACACCATTTTTCATCTGCGCAAATAAAGAAATGTTTTCTTCAATACTCCTGTTGCGAAATTCATTTTCTTTGCCAGCTTCAGTTGGTGTTCCTTTTTCGGCGGCTATTTTTTCAGAACTACTATCGTCCACATAGGCAAGCCCTTTACGGATAAGTGTAAGCGCAAATTCATATAATTGGTCAAAATAATCACTGGCATAATATTCATTGGCCCAGTTGAATCCAAGCCATTTCACATCTTCCTTAATAC
>DATCMY010000326.1:0-16377 GCA_036565505.1 Hanamia sp. | reverse complement strand
ATCATCGGCAGTGAAATGTAAATGATGCACGCAAACTTCAGCTGTAATTCTCTTTTCTTTTAAAGGAATTTTATTGGTAAAAAGTTCGAGTTCTTGTTCGGTACTTATGTGAAGAATGTGTAAGCGGCTGGCGTATTTTTTGGCCAGCGAAACTGCGAATGAAGATGAAGTGTAACAGGCGTTTTCATCTCTGATAATTGGATGATCGGATGGAGAAAGAATAGGTTTAATGCTTTTTAGATTCCTGTAATTTTCTTTAATAATTTTTTCATCTTCACAATGGGTAGCTATCAGCAATTCACTTTCACTGAAAATTTTATGCAATGCTGGTTCACTATCCACCAACATATTTCCTGTGCTCGATCCCATAAATATTTTTATACCACAAACATCATTTTTTCTTTTGTTCATTTTTAATACTTCTTCTGCATTTGTATTGCTCACTCCCATAAAAAACGAATAATTTGCCAAAGAACTTTGTTTGGCAATTGCATATTTTTCTTCGAGTAATTCACCAGTAAGTGCATTGGGAATCGTATTGGGCATTTCCATAAAAGAAGTAACGCCGCCGGCTACTGCTGCTTTACTTTCTGAATAAATGGTTGCTTTATGAGTTAAACCTGGTTCGCGAAAATGGACCTGGTCATCAATTGCCCCGGGAAATAAATGCTTTCCCTCTCCAATGATTTCCGTTACTTTTTCTTTTACACCAATATTAGGCCCGATTTTTTCTATACGTCCGTTTTTAATATAAATATCTTTTTCTGAGATTTTATTTTCATTGACGATAGTTATGTTTTTAAAAAGATAATTTTGCATAAATGAAATTAAATAATTTATAACCAACCCAATGCAAATTATAAAAAGTGTTTTCGCCCTGCTTGTATTTTTTTGCCCAATAATTATTTTTGCGCAAACTACCTATATTCCTGAAGGGTCAAAAGAATATCAAATTATTGACAGGCTCGAAATTAAGCAGCAAAATAATCCTGACCTCAACTTTTCTACGCTTAAGCCTTATAGCCGGAGAGCGATTGTTCGCGATGTGGAATATATTGATAGCGTAAATCGGGTGAATGGCACTAAGTTAACCGCTGTTGATGAATATAATTTGCATTCGATTTTAATGGATAATTCCGAATGGGTTACGGGTTCTAAAGAAAGTTTCAAAAGCAAGAAACCAATATGGAACAGTTTGTATGTTACCAAGCCGAATCTTTTTGAAGTAAATACCAAAGATTTTTTTCTTGCTATAAATCCTGTTATTAATTTTCAGGTGGGTGGTGCATCCGGAAACAGCGGAAATATTTTTTTAAACAAACGCGGGATCACTGCGCGGGGGAGGATTGCCAATAAAATAGGATTTTCAACAACAATTACTGATAACCAGGAAAGAGGACCACAGTTTTTTCAGGACCGCGTAAATCAGTTTCATGCTGTACCTGGTGTTGGTTTTTATAAACCATTTAAAACAACAGCTTTCGATTATTTTGATGCAAGAGGTTATGTAACATTTAATGCTACAAAATATATTGATATCCAATTTGGCTATGATAAAAATTTTATAGGTGATGGATACAGGAGCCTATTTTTAAGCGATGATGCCAATAGTTATTTATTTCTAAAATTGAATACGAGGATTTGGAAATTTAATTATCAAAATCTTTTTATGGAGTTGGTGCCGCAATTTGCCAAAAGCGGTGATAATTTGCTGGAAAGAAAATATGCCGCCATGCATCACTTGAGTATGAACGTTACCAAATGGTTGAATATTGGTTTATTCGAAAGTATAATTTTTGGCAGAAAGCAATATTTTGATTTTGAATATTTAAATCCGATTATCTTTTTAAGATATGCAGAAGGTAATGTGGGAAGTCCTGATAAAGCGCATGTTGGTATTGATTTTAAAGCCAACGCTGCACATAAGTTTCAATTTTACGGGCAGTTTTTGCTGGATGAATTTATCGCCAAAGAGATTGCAAAAAATAATGGCTTTTGGGCCAATAAATATGCATACCAGCTTGGTGCAAAATATGTGGATGCATTTACCATTAAAAATCTCGATCTTCAGATTGAAACCAATAGGGTAAGGCCTTTTACATACTCACATTATGATTCTGTTACCAATTACACGCATTATAATCAAATGCTGGCGCATCCGCTTGGCGCTAATTTCCAGGAGTTTGTTGGCATTCTGAAATATCAACCAGCACCAAAATGGTATATAAATGCAAGGGCTATTTATTATTACCAGGGACTTGATTCTGCCGGGGAAAATTTCGGCGGTAATCCTTTTGAACTATATACTACACGTACCAAAGATTATGGATATTTTGTGGGTGATGGCAGAAAGGTAAAATGCCTGAATGCTTCATTTCTTTTATCCTATGAATTAAAAGAAAATCTTTTTATTGAAGGTTCTTATCTCTTCCGGAAATATACAGGCATTGATAACACAAGCATGTTTAATATTGGTATTAGATGGAATGCCGCACGGAGAGATTACAACTATTAAATTGATGCCCTCCAGAGGAGTCATTTCGGACAAAGGAGGATTCTAATACCATACGCCAGTAAACAAATAATACCATCTTGATTTAATAAGTAGTCCAAAGGACTACGTTGAAATCTTAGATGGTATTATGCCGATAGAAAATGGCATTGGACTATTTGATGGTATAATCGGTATAAAAAGATTCCCTTTTTAAAAAATGCTATAGGGTAAGTACTTCACCAGAAGGTGAGGTTTTGAAAGAAGTTTTAATAGATCGTGTTCATCTCCTTTGGAGAAGGGTTGGTATAAGGCTTTATTCTACCGTCAAAGAAAATGTAATCATTTTAGAATTGATCTTATCTATCACATTTGAATATTTAAGATTTACGTCGCGGCTATGAAGATTTACCAATCCGCTGCTGAGCTTGATTTCGGGAGATAAAACAAAGTAGGGAAAATAAATATGAAAGCCCATGCCTACTTCTACGCTCAGGTCCGATCTTTTTAATTTAATAAGATCTTCTGCTTTGCTTGCTCCTGCGTTACTGGCAAGGTCATAATCAAATTTTCCTCCGGCAATGGTATAAACTTTAAAATTTCCAATACGGTCACTACTGAATGCAATTTGAACCGGGAAACTCAAAGTAATAGATTGAATTTTTTTTGTTATCGAAGTATCCGACGAATATTTCTGCGTGTATAAAAAAGCTTTTTCGGAAAAAGTAAGATCAAGCGGATGCAGGCGCAAATCGAAATGATTGCTCATGCGTACATTAACCAACCAGGCTAAATTAATTCCTGAATTGTTGATACTTTCTACATCCATTATAGAATCGTATTGTAAAAAGCGCGGGTGATGTGTAAAATTAAAATGCGATTGGTTGTAACCTATATTGATACCAAAATGGTATGGTTTATCATCATGGTTTTCCTGGTTGATATTGTCACGCAACTGTGCCACAGAAGTCGTAGTGCAAAACAAGGATAGTATTATAAAAACTATTTTTCGGCGCAATAAATGGTGCATATTCCTAAAGTCAATGTTTTGTAGAAAGCGTTTCTATATGCAGATTGGTTTAAAATGTGAATAAAATTTTCTTTTTCAGGAAACTGAAAAACGGAATCATTTAAATATTGATAGGCATCATTGTTTTTAGCAATTATCTTTCCAATTTTTGGAGTGATGAATTTCATATAAAAACCATATAGTTGTTTTATCACCGGCATTGAGGGCCTGGTAAATTCCAGCACTATTAATTTTCCCCCCGGCCTTAATACTCTTTTTATTTCTGATAATCCTTTTTCAAGATTTTCAAAATTTCTTACTCCGAATGCTACTGTAACTGCATCAAACGAATTGTCATCAAATAAAATTGCCTCACTATCGCCATTTAACAGCTCAATTTGATTTTGAAGTCCGGTTTTTATTATTTTTTTTCTGCCAATTTCCAGCATTCCTTCACTGATATCAATCCCGGTAATTTTTTCCGGTTTTAATATTTCATAACTGGTAATGGCAAAATCTCCGGTACCGGTAGCCACATCCAGTATTTGCTTTGGATGCAATGACACCAATTCTTTTATGGCTTTTTTGCGCCAGCCTACATCAATACCTGCGCTTAAAAACCGGTTGAGAAAATCATAACGGTAAGCGATTTTATCAAACATATTTTCAACCTGCTTCTTTTTGCTATCGGCCGAATCCTTAAATGGCACTACAGTATCGTGTGGAAAAACATTCATCACTTCAAAGATAGTTTTTTGGAGTTATATCCTCCATTCTTAACCATTCTTTCACTTTTATTTTTGTTTTATTACGAAAGGTGGCAAGAGGTATTATTTTAATTAAATTTTGAAATGCAAAAGTAAGAAGCATTTTTACTTAATGTATATTGCAAGCATAATGCACATTAAAAAAGCGGAATATATTATCAGCAGTCCATCGTATGAAAAATGCCCGGCGCCGGATAAACCTGAATACGCGTTTATCGGCAGAAGTAATGTAGGCAAATCTTCGCTCATAAATATGCTTTGCAATAATGAAAAATTAGCCAAAACTTCTAATTCTCCCGGCAAAACGCAAATGATCAATCATTTTGAAATCAGGAGTGTTCCAAAAGCGGGAGATTTTAATGAAACCAAATGGTATTTAGTTGATTTACCTGGGTATGGTTTTGCAAAAATTTCGCAAAGCGCCAGGAGAAGGTGGGAGCAGATGATTGAAAATTACCTGAGGAAAAGAGATAACCTCGTAAATGTTTTTGTATTGATTGATGCAAGGCATTCACCACAAAAACTCGACCTTGAATTCATAAAGCGGCTTGGATTATGGGAAATTCCCTTTACCCTTATTTTTACTAAAGCAGATAAAGAAAAACAAGCTATTGTTAGCAAAAATGTTAAGTCATTTTTAGATAGCTTACGTAAAACTCAACAATTTTTACCTCAACATTTTGTTACCAGTGCCGAAAAAAAATTAGGAAAGGTTAAGGTGTTAGGATTAATTAGTGAGATGAATGAAGATTATTTTGAAAACAGAAAAGATACCTAATAAAAAAGGGCTGTTATAAACAACCCTTTTGGAATAAATCGCACACGCACTCTCCCTTTAATTATTGTTTCCTCCCATTTGCCTTTGCGGGCGTAAGGTAGCTTCTAATTCATTTTTATATTTAGTAAATTGATCAGCGGTAAAAATGGCTTTTAATTGATCATCCCTGTCGTTGGTCATCTTTTCAAATGCGCTTCGGTCTGGCCGCTCGCCGGAAGACCTTGCATCTTGCATCATTTTTTGCTGTGCCTTGAAAAAATTTGTAAACACACTGTCGGTTTTTTGTTGTTGCTGTTGGTCAAGGCTTAGCGGTGCTAATTTTTCCATAACGTTTTTTACTCTTTCTTCCACTGTGAGCCTTTGAAAACCCTGTGCAAAAATGTGGGTTGATGCCATTAAAATAAATGCCATCACCATAGTGAACTTTGATTTCATAAATGTTTATTTTTTTAGTTTTATATATTGAAATTAGAATTGAATTTATTTATTTGGCTTTCCTCTTCCCGGCCTGTTTGTCATTCGTGTTATTACTTTTTTCATGGAAGAATCAAACTTTTGTACCTGATCAGGCGTGCAAATATTCCTGACCATTTTAAAATGATTGAACATCTGCAGGTCAATTTTTTTCTGTGTTTGCGCTATTGAATCTGCATCTGCATTGATGAGTGAATCTGATGCATTTCCTGAATATAATAAATCATAAAAATCTTCTTTTGATTTTTTGATTTCGTTGAAAAGCGGACTTACATTTTTACGTTGTTGATTTCTTAAATCCTGGTATTGATCCAGTTGGCCTTTTGAAAAACCAACTTCTTTTTGAAGTAATGTATAAATGCCATTCTGTTCATGATTTCTATATTTTCTATCTACCGGTTTACTTATTACCATGAAAAATATTAACATGGCAAAGTTGGTTATCAATAGAAATATAATAATTGAAACAAGTGCTTTATATTTTTTAATAGTATCCATCATGGTTTAGTATTTTCAAAATCGTAAATAGTAGCGTTTAATTGACTGTATTCATCCACGGTGGCCAATTCATTGGTTTGTTGTGCAATTGAATTATTTTCTTTTGAAGAAGAAAAAATAACAAAGGTATTTATCATAATTACCAAACAAATACATGCAAAGGCAATAGCGGGCTTTGTAATAAATGAAGTTATTTTTTCCCAAATATTTTTTTCTTTTTGCATACGGGCTTCGAGGCGCGTAAAGAAAAAAGGCGAAGGTGATGTTTTTTTTATGCCATCAATACTATGCATGGCATCCTCAATCTTTTTATTGATTTTTTCTTGCATGGTTATGAGTTAATGAGTTCAAAATATTTTACTTCTAATTTTTTCAGAAATCTGTTTGTTATTTTAGACGTTCTTTTATTATAAAACCATTGTTTATTATTCTTTAAATATTTTTTCTTTTTAAGTTTCCAATAACTTGTAATACTCTTTCAAACTTGCCTGCAGATTCTTCTTTGCCCTTTGTAACAGTGCGTCTACCGCGGAATCACTTAGTTTCATTATTTCCCCGATTTCTATATAGCTTAATCCTTCTATTTTACTCAGTACAAAAGCTAATTTCTGGTTTGATGATAATTTCTCAATTGCCTTAAAAAGCGCTGATGCGTTTTCTTTATTTTCCAAACTTACACCGGGATGAAAAAAATCGGGAGGTTCAATCATTGCACCGTCATTTTTCCCGTATAAACTTTGAATAAATGCGAAACGTTTTTTTCTCTTTTTCTTCCTGATGTGATCCATTGATTTAGAAACCGTGATCCGGTATAGCCAGGTTGAAAATTTTGATTCTTCTTTAAAGGAAGAAATGGATTCATATACCTCTATAAATACTTCCTGTGCCGTATCTTCAGCATCTCCTTCGTTTTGCAGTATGCCCAACGCAGTGTTGTAAACCATATCCTGCCAGGTTTCTACAATAATTTTAAATGCTTCCCTGTCCTTTTTTTTGAGCAGAGAGATTAATTCCCTTTCGTTCAAAGCAATTTATTTTAATGCTAAAGAGGTGGGCCACCATGTCCGCCGAAAGGTGGGCCACCGGGGCCACCAAACCTGCGAAAATCCCTTTCTCTTTCATTGTTATTAACGGGCTTGCCTTTTCCAAAGGTCTTCAATTTGTAAGTAAACGTCAGCATAAAATATTGTTGCAATACCTGGTTTTTTACATCCTGAATATATGAATCTGTCACATTACGGGTAATACTTTTATTTTGTTTTAAAAGATCGAAGACAGATAATTTTAATTCTCCCATCTCATTTTTTAAGAATTTTTGACCGATAGCCATATTCCATAACCAATAGTTTGTATTGTAACCACCGGATAATCCTTTATAATATTCATTGCTCAAATCGTTATTAAAAAACAATCCTTTTTTTGTAAGTAGATTGGCAGAAATGCCTGCAGATTGGGTAAAATAATTATTATTTAATGATGGTTGAATAGAATTTTTTACCTGGTTGATATTGGCCGCATAGGAAAGTGTAAAATCAATATACTCGCTGATGTTGCTCGACAGTACTGCACCAAGATTATAATTATAGGCGTTTGAAATATTGGATACATTATTAAGTAAGCCGGGTTGTTTTGCATAACTGAATCCTGCATTCCAATTCAGATTTGATTTCAAAAATTTTATGGGCATACCGAATGTAAAAAAAGACCTGGCATTAATATAACCATTCACGTTTACCGGTTTTGAAATTTGTGAGCCTTTATAAAGAATCACTGAATTGGAAAGCGCTGAATCTCTTTTAGCGGTATAGGTCGCATTAGTAATATAATTATTAATGTTTTGAAAGAAAAGATTGGCAAAAAAACTTTGACTTTTTGGGCTATTGGTATAAATATACCGGGTAATTATATTATTAGTGTGTTGTTGTTGGAGATCGGGATTACCGGTTGAATAAAAAAACTGGTTTGAGTTATTGATTACATTCTGCAATTGTGTTACCGAGGGCGAGCTTACGGTTGAACGATAAATAATCCGGAGATTGCTTTTTGAAGAAAGCTTAAAATGTGAAAATATATTGCCTAAAATATTATTATAAGTATTGTTGATTTGGCTGACTTGTGGAAATACCTGGTCACTTTTTAATTCACTGTATTGATAAGAAATTCCCGCGGCAACCATATTATTTCTATCACCGATGCGGTAAGTAATTCCGGTATTTTGTGTATTATAAGTGTTATGAAATTTATTACTAAGGCTTGTATCCAAAATAGAATATTTGGATGAGCCATTATCATAGTTGAAAGTCTCCTGGTCAGCATTGTTATTTTGAAAAGAAGGATTATAATTTAATTGTAACTGTGCTTTTTTTCCTACGGGTTCAGTGTACACCAAATTAAAACTGTACTGATTGTTGTGGTTTTTCTGATTTGATAATTGTTGTAATGAATCGGTAACTACTAAGGATTTATAATAAGTATTTATGGCAGTTAAATAATTATCGCCAATCTTATCACTGAAGTTGGTATTAATGCCTAAAGAAATACTGCGGCCTCGCTTTTTAAATGCGTGTCGAAATAAAATCAAATTACTTAAATTATTTCCTGCGAATTTGCTGTTAATGTCATTATCTGTCAGGCTCAACAAATTTTGCTTATTGGCATCGAGAAAATTAGAGCCATGTACAAAATTGATTGAATTATTATTTTGAAAATTCAGACTGGATGTTAACAGGAGCGTATTGCTTGAATCTATTTTATAGGTAAGCCTGAAATTTGCCCGGTTGTTATAATTTTTATTATCTGAAATGGTATTTTCATCATAATATTGGCTGCTATCTTTTGTAATCAGATTCTGCTGATTAATAGTTTGGTTATTGGAATTATTGCTATTATTGAAAAAATAACTTCCTGTTACATCAATTTTCTTTCCCCATGCATCACTATAATTGATTCCAAATGCATTGGTTTTGGCAATTCCATTTTGTTGCCCTACTGTAAAATTTCCGGCACTGCCGCCACCTCTAAAATTTCCGCCACCGCCACCGCCACGCTGGCCGCCACCACCACGATTACCGGTACTGGTAACACCCAGCAAATCCTGTGAGGAGAAATTTTGTTGATTTACATTATTCACCAATCCAACTAATGAAATTCTTCGGGCATTATTGAAAAAACTTACATTGCCACCACCGCTGTATCGTCCATCAGTTCCATAACCGGCAAATATTCGCCCGAAATTACCATTACGCATATCTTTTTTTGTAACAATATTTATTGCTTTTGTAGTATTGCCATCATCAAAACCGGTTAGTTGAGCCTGGTCACTCAATTTATCGAATACCTGAATTTTATCAATCACTTCTGCAGGCAGGTTGCGTAAAGTTGCAGTGGCATCATCACCAAAAAAGTCCCGTCCATCTACGGTTACTTTTTTTACTGTTTCGCCCTGTGCGGTTACGGTACCACTTTTATCAACGGTAATGCCTGGCATTTTTTTGATCAGGTCTTCACTGGTAGCATCAGGATTCACTTTATATTGGCTTGCCGAATAATCAAGTGTATCTCCATTTTGCTTTACGGGAGATGCACCGTTTATTATTACAGTAGAAAGGATTTTTGCACTTTTTACAATATTTATATTACCCAAATTGATATTTTGCCCGTTTATGCTAATATTTTTATTAAAATTTTCATATCCAACATAGGTAATTGAAAGAATAAAATTTCCATTAGGTACATTAGTAAAAATAAAAAAACCCTTTGCATTACTAACAGTATTAAATAAGATCGCTGAAGAATCACTTTTTGAGAATTTTATGGTAGCATTAGCTATTGGCGTGTTATCGCCGGCATCGTGTATTAAGCCGGAAACGGATTGTGCATTTACATTTATTGAAAAAAATACGTTCACTAAAAGTAAAGTTATAAATCGGTTCATAATAATGATTAAGTATATATAAGACGACTATTGGATAAAAACCCTGCGAAAAAAAATAATTTTTTTTGTACCCGGAAAAACAGGATTTTTTATTTCATTAACGGAACTCAAAATCATTTCAATTATATTGCACTCCCAAAAACAAATAATTAATTTATGGATTATAATAAGATAGTTTCTGTTACCGGTTTAAGCGGTTTATTCGAACTTTTATCATCAAAATCTGATGGCGGTGTGGTGCGTTCATTGGAAGATAACACGACCAAATTTGTAAGTACCCGCCAACATAATTTTTCGCACCTTGAAAGTATTGAGGTGTATACCACTAAAGATAATACCAATCTTGCCGAATTATTTGAAGCGATGAAAAATAGCAAGGAAAAAATTCCGGATGCTAAAGCGGATATTAAATCGTTGAAATCTTATTTTGAAAAAGTATATCCTGAGCTTGATTTTGAAAGAGTATATGCAAGTGATATGAAAAAAATGGTAAAATGGTTTCATATTCTGGATAAAAATAAGATTGAAATAAAAGTAAAGACAGAAGAAGAAAAAGAAGCGGCCGCTGAATTAAAAAACGCCAAACCCATTCATACTGAAAATGCTCATATTAAAGACATGAAGCCACAGCAATCTAACCCAAGGAAAATTGAAAGCAGGGGAGTTAAATAATTTATAATTGACAATTGAAAATTGTAAAATCTTTATTCCGGAGCTTATGTTCCTATTTGTCAGAATTATAGGAACTGTAATTCAAAATCTACCGATAAATGAATGCATCTGCCGACATACAAAAAATACCCAGAAAATATCTTCCCGAAAATTTAGTTGTTTCTGATTGGGAAATCATTGAGTCCTATTTTAAAGATCTTTTAGAAAGGCCTATCCATTCAAAAGAAGAACTGGAAAAATGGTTGAAAGATATGAGTGAACTGGAAGCTGTGATCAATGAAGATTTCTGCTGGCGCCAGATAAAAATGACCTGCGATACTACTGATAAGAAATTAGAAGAATCATTCAATTTCTTTTGTACTCAAATACAACCAAAGATTCAGCCTTATGCATTTGAACTTAATAAAAAATTGGTTCATGCGCCTTTCATTAATGAATTGGATAAGGATAAATATTTTACTTACCTGCGTTCCATCAGGAAAAGTATAGAACTTTTTCGTGAAGAAAATATACCTATCCAGTCGGAGCTTTCAGTTTTGCAACAGCATTATGGAATGATTTCCGGCAGGATGACGATAGTGGTTAACGGTAAAGAGTATACGCTTCAACAGGCTTCTAAATTTTTGGAAAGCCACGATAGAAATCTTCGTGAAGAAGTATACCGAAAAGTAAATGAAAGAAGATTGCAGGATAAAGATGAATTGAATAACCTTTTTAATCAGTTAATTCAAAAACGAAACCAGGAAGCGTTGAATGCAGGGTTTGAAAATTACCGTGATTATAAATTTAAACAGCTTGGGCGTTTTGATTATACAAAGGAAGATTGTTTTCGATTTCATGATTCTGTAAAGCAACATGTATTGCCATTGGCCAATAAAATTTATGCCAATAAAAAGCAGAAATTGAAATTGGAAGATCTTCGTCCCTGGGATGTGGAAGCTGAACCGGAAGGCACAAAACCTTTAGCGCCTTTTGAAACAGGAATCGAACTGCTCAATAAAACCATAGAATGTTTTACAAAACTTAGGCCTTTTTTTGGAGATTGCCTCCGACAGATGAATTCTATGAAGCATCTTGATCTGGAAAGCAGGAGCGGTAAAGCTCCCGGTGGTTATAATATGCCATTGGCAGAAAGTGGCGCACCATTTATTTTTATGAATGCCGCGGGACAAATGCATGATGTAACAACCATGATACACGAAGGCGGACATGCTGTTCAATCTTTTCTTACGCATTCACTTGAACTGAATGCTTTTAAAGAATATCCAATGGAAATTGCTGAAGTGGCAAGTATGGCCATGGAACTTTTCAGCATGGATTATTGGGATGTATTTTTTGATAATAATGTGGATTTAAAAAGAGCCAAAGAGCATCAGTTGGAAAGAGTGATCACTATTTTTCCATGGATTGCAATTGTCGATAAATTTCAACACTGGGTTTATGAAAATCCAAATCATACAGTAGAGGAAAGATCAAAAAGGTGGACAGAAATATTTTATGAATTTTCTGGTGATGTGATCAATTATTCCGGGCTTGAAAAATATGTAGAGAATGGCTGGCAAAAACAATTACATTTATTTGAAGTTCCATTTTATTATATAGAATATGGCATCGCGCAATTAGGCGCAATTGGCCTTTGGATGCAATACAAAAAGAATCCGGGCCAGGCATTGGATAATTATATGAAAGCACTAAGCCTGGGAGCTACCAAAACCTTACCGGAACTTTATAATACGGCGGGGTTGTCATTTGATTTTTCTTCAGAAAATATAAAAAGCCTGATGAATTTTGTGGATGATGAAATGGAGAAATTGGCGCTAATGCAGCCTTAGTAACATTTAAGGTGCAAGGAGTAAAAAAGTACGATATTGGATAATGTTTTCTCAATAAACAATTTGGTTGAATCAGCAAAATAATTGCGATTTGTGATCGATATCCCAATCTTTCCATTAACCAAACTATTTTCCATTGATCCATATACGAAAAAGGGAGAAAAACAATGCCCAATATCATATTTTGTAATGACATACTACCATAATACACCATATATATCTGGTTAATTTTACAGACAATTTATTTATATGCCTTTTACAGGTAAATATTTCTCAAGTAAAATTAACGATCATGAAAAAGTTTTTAGTAACAATATGCTTAGGCATATTGCCTTTTCTATTATTTGCACAAGTTGGACATATTATGCAGGGAATTGGGGCCACAAACATGTCAATGGGTGGTGCTTCTACAGCTCAGCCAATTGATATTAATGGAGCATTACAATGGAACCCTGCAAGTATCTCCGCTTTTGATTCAAAAATATTCTCAGCTAACGCCGGTTTATTCTTTTCTTCACCAGTTTTATCTTCTGCAGTAACCACACAGGACGGACCAATGAGTGGCGTAACAAATGATAAAAGGGGCGTTTCAGTAATGCCCGCCATTGCAATGGTTTGGGGTAATAAAAACAGTAAACATACTTTTGGTGTTTCTGCATTTGGGATAAGTGGTTTTGGAGTTACATTTCCTGAAAGCAGTACCAATCCGATTAACATGCCTCAAAGTGCTGGTGGATTTGGACGTATTCAATCAGACTACCAATTGCTCCAGGTAGCACTTACCTATTCATACAAGGTTTCTGAACAATTTTCTATCGGACTGGCGCCAACATATAATTATTCATCTCTGAAACTGGCTCCTAATCCTCTTTCATCGCCTAGTCAAACCCTGGGATATCCTGTAAGTAATAAAGCGTCAGCTTTAGGTATCGGTGGTCAGTTGGGTATATTTTATAATTCAGGCAATGGAATAAAATTAGGTGCCTCTTATAAAACACCACAGTATTTTGAAAGCTTTAATTTTAGTAATACTTACCTGGATGGAAGTAATGCACCAAATGTGAAATTCAAAATGAACTACCCTTCAATTCTATCAGCAGGAATAGGTTATTCCCGGGAAAAAATTGATTTAGCAGTTGATTATAGATTTGTGGATTATAAAAACACAGATGGGTTTCAAGCAAAAGGATGGACAAATAATGCTTCTATTGCAGGGTTTGGCTGGGAAAATATATCTATAGTTTCAGCAGGTATACAGTACAAGGGCATACCAAAATTCCCGATAAGGGCAGGATATACTTACAGCTCAAATCCAATTAGCAGTGATCTGGCATTTTTTTCAACACCTGCAACAGCAATTATTAAAAATGCATTCCAGTTTGGCTTTGGATCTAATATTAGTAAGAGGTTAACGCTTAATGCTGTTTACCATCATGGAACTAGCAGTGGTTCAACAAGCGGTCCTTTATTAAGTCCAATGATGATAAGCGCTTCTAATCCTAATGGAGTTGTCCCCGGCAGTACTGTGTCATATAAAATGACTACTGATATGGTTATGATAGGAATTGATTTATCCTTATGATTGAAGCCGAAAAAAGGATAATTGAAAAAAGGAAAAGCATTAATTGATTTCTCGAAATTTCTAAAAATAAAATGGGAGGCAGTCCTAAAAAGGCTGCCTCATTTATTTAGCGCCCAATGGTTATTGGGCAATTGTTCTATGGATTGCTATAAAGTAAAATACCCGCCAGATATTTAATTGTCTTGTTATTCATTTTTTACAAAATACTTCAGAAATGATGAAAGTCAAAAGAACTATCTTGCCCTTCAACGAAGACTATGAATAACCAATTTGATTTACTGATTGATAGTTACCTGGATAATAAGGTTGGTATTGACGCTGGGTTTTTAAATGCAAACTTATCGCAAGGATTACAACAAAATATTCTACAATTACAAAGAGATAGTTTGATGACTGATGCCGGTATTGGAAATGAGAAGGTTAAAGATCCTAAACAAAAAATGCGAGGTGATAAAATTTATTGGATGGATAAAACACACAATAATATTTTCGAAAAGGAATTCTTATTGCAGGTTGAAGATTTTATTGATCGTCTTAACTGTACATGTTATACCGGAATCAATGGTTATGAATTTCATTATGCAGTTTATGAAGAAGGCAGTTATTATAAACGCCATAAAGACCAGTTTAAAAATGACAGCAACAGGAAATATTCGCTCATCAATTACTTAAATGAAAACTGGCTTGAGGAAGATGGAGGCCAATTGCTGGTTTACCAGGATGAAGCGGTACAAAAGATTTTACCAAAATCACAAACAGCTGTGTTTTTTAAAAGCGATGAAATGGAACATGAGGTAACGAAGGCTAATCGCAGCAGAATGAGTGTTACCGGCTGGTTGAAGCGAATATAGCAATGCACCAATATTCCATTTTGTAAATCAATAATTATTAAAGTAAGAAAGAAATAATAAACCTTATTTCTTTACACTTACACCTACTTTCTTTGTTTCAACTTTTACACCATTTTGATCTACACTAACAGAAGTAGATTTTGCCGGAGCATCTTTTACAGTAACAGCCGGAGAGGCAGGAACAACGATGACTTCTTTCTTGGGCTCTTTAGTCTTATCATTACATGACAAAGTTGTAAGGCCAACAGCCAGCGACAAGAAAACAATAATTTTTTTCATAAATAAATTTTGAAAATGATACTGCATTTGGTTACAGTACATTTCAGGGTACCACACAGTTCCTTATATTAGTCGAATACTGTGCCCTTAAACAAAAATCCAGATAATAGATGGTATTCGTTTGATTATAAACGAATCTTTTCTTGATTTTCAGGAATCATTTGAATTTATATAAAATAGTAACTTGCGGCATGTGGGACTGAAGTGTGCAAAGAAATAATTATTAAAGTACTAATTATAAATCTTAAAAATTGATAGAACAAACTGAACTTGTAGTATCTGAATGGAACTACAGCCCACCAAACGAATCAAATAACGAATCAGAAAAAATAAAAAGCTTTACTACTTTGGATGTGATGAAAAAGAGAGCATCTACCAAAAAAGGAATTGCATGCAGGTTTAGTTGTCGTTTTGTTTATGAAAATATAACGATCCTGGAATATGTGGGTGAAAATTCTTACGTAATAGACCTGGAAGATAAAATTGATAAAAATGAACTGCTCAGGATGGTCAGCAATGCCTACATGAAGTTTAATGAAAAATTTGATTTCAGAAAAATAGGCACGGTTCTTAAAGACGTATCATTAACTCCTTTAGATGAGGATAGCATTGATGTGGATGCCATTCTCCCTCTGCTGATTTAATTTTTTGCTATTCTTTTTTATTACCATTTATCCAAACCCAAAAGTTTTTTTCCTAAAGGGGATAATTCTGCTGAATTATATTTTGTTTGTTCCCAGCCTCTCGGGTCGCCGGGAAAAGCATAACCTTCAGGAGCCCGTCTTTCTTTCCAGGATGAAATTCTCCATTGGCGCAGTTCTTCATTATCTTCTTCTGCAGGCATCATTGAAATGTATTGTGCCAAACGAACTTTATCATTGCTTTTATTGTGCCTGATACCGTGTGGCTGAAGGCTGTTAAATATCAGCAAATCTCCTGCATTCATTTTTACTTTTACTATATCAAATCCTGTTACATCCGGTTTAAAATGATCACGGTCTTCCGGTTGGGTTAACTTCCAGGTATCATAAGTTCTAAATAATTCCGGGATACATTGAAAGCCTCCCATGTTTTCATCTTCCTGATCGGCAAGTGCCAATACATCCTGTACATTTTGAGGCTTTGTTTCAGGATCGTAATCCCAATGAATAAATCCCTTGTATTCAAAGCCCGGCCTGATTGGTAAGTTTAAATTTGCCCTGTCTATAGT
>DATCMY010000325.1:0-4341 GCA_036565505.1 Hanamia sp. | reverse complement strand
GGAACAGGAATATATTAAAGGTTTACAATATTGCATCAAAGCAGTCCCGCACTTTAATTCCTGTAGGGCATAATTACAGTTATGCAGATGGCGATATTGATTTTGAATGGAGTCCCGACAACAAATACATTCTTGCCAATGATGAGTATTTTGGTTTTGGCGGAAGCCATGCAGGGTTAATAAAAGCTGATGGAACCGGCAGCATCATTCATCCTGTTAACAGTGGCTTTGGAGAAAGTAATTTAAAATGGGCAATGAATGGCAAAGGAATTACCTGGTCCAATAACCGCGAGGGCAGAAGATCATTGGCTTTCCAGGGAAATCGTGAAGTGGATATATATGCATTGTTTTTTGACCAGGACACATACGACAGATATAAATTATCTAAAGATGAATATGCTTTGCTGAAAGAGAAAGAAGATAAATTAAAAACAGATAAACCCACCATAGATTCAGCCGCAAAAAAAGCAGGGGAGAAAAGAGATTCAGCAATTAAAAAATGGTCGCCTGATCTTACAAATCTTGATGACAGAAAACTTCGGTTAACCATCAACAGCGCTTCTATCAGTGATTATGCATTAACACCAGATGCAAGTAAACTTTACTACCTCGCAGCTTTTGAAAAAGGATATGATCTTTGGGTAACAGAGCCCCGAACCAAAGAAACAAAGATCCTTGCAAAACTTGGCGGCACCCCAAGTGGTATCGAAATGAGCAAAGATGGTAAAAATGTTTTTGTTACCAACCGTGGCTCTCTTGTAAAAATTGATGAAACAGGAAAGCAGACTCCCATTTCAATAAATGGTGAAATGATTTTGAACAGCGCTGCAGAAAGAGAATATATTTTCAATCATGCATGGCGCCAGGTTAAAGAAAAATTTTACGATCCTACCATTCGTAACATTGACTGGAAAATGTATAAGGATAGTTATGCAAAATTTCTTCCGCATATTACCAACAATTACGACTTCCAGGAATTGCTAAGCGAAATGCTCGGCGAGTTGAATGGTTCACACACCGGCGGACGTTATTCTCCTCAATCTGTTACTACAGATAACACCGCATCATTCGGTTTGTTATACGATGAAACTTTTACAGGCAATGGATTAAAAGTTGCTGAAGTAATTGCTGGCGGACCTTTAGATAAAGCAGGCAGCAAGGTTCGTGCAGGAAACATCATTGAAAAAATAGACGGCATCAGTATTAATGACGAAGGCGATTGGAACGTAATGCTGAACAGAAAGAACGGAGAAAATACTTTGATAAGTGTGTATAATCCGGTCACAGGTTTACGATGGGACGAAACTGTGAAACCCTTTGCAGCAACAGAAGAAGGCGCTTTAATGTACAAAAGATGGGTAAAGAAAATGAGCGATATGGTTGATAAATTAAGTGATGGGAAAGTGGGTTACGTGCATGTACAGGGAATGAATGACGGAAGCTATCGTACGCTTGTTGATGAAGTGATGGGCAAGAATGCAAAGAAGCAGGCGCTTGTTGTTGATACAAGATTTAATGGTGGTGGATGGCTGCACAACGATCTTAATACTTTTTTAAGTGGCAAGCAATATTTGCAATTTGCTCCGCAGGGCCATATGGTGAATTCGATAGAACCAATGGATCGCTGGACTAAACCAAGCGTAGTATTAATGAGTGAAAGCAACTACAGTGATGCGTTTATCTTTCCGTACATATACAAACAAAACGGAATTGGAAAACTGGTGGGAATGCCGGTAGCAGGAACAGGAACTGCTGTGTGGTGGGAAACCCAGATCGATCCTACGATTGTTTTTGGTATTCCTATGATTGCAACAATTGGTAAAGAAGGAAGGCCTACTGAAAACCTACAGGTGGAACCGGATATAAGAGTGCCGCTTCCTTATGAAGATTTTTTGAATGGCCGTGATCCCCAGTTGGAAGCGGCAGTAAAAGAAATGCTGAAAGAGATAAAAGAGAAATAAATAACGATCAACTATCGATTATAAAAAAAGCAGGAATTTAATTCCTGCTTTTTTATTTTCCCATTTTGATATTATCAGCATTAAAAAATTTGCCCCGAAAAAGATTTGTTGCGTACTGCACTATTGCAGCACTGGTTTGTGCAGTAGGTTCGGCTGTGTTAGTGCCCGGCGGAGTTTATAATTTCATATCAGCTAATCCTGATAGTAATTATTCAGTAATTAATGTTTTGATAAGCGTTGTAACAATGTCTGTGTTATTTTATGTGTTGCTGCGCAGAAATAATTTATCTACAAACTGGTGGTGGGCCTATAACATTCTGACCCGTCCTAAAAAAAATTTACAGTTTAATTATTTAATCCTGCAATAGGTTTACAGTTCATTATTAGTCCTGAGATAGGTTTACAAACGTAGTTTGTTTTTGGTAATAATTCTTCCATAATTTTTCTGTTTTTATTTTAGTTGTAGATTGATGAATATGATTGGGTGTGAAGTTGCCAATGCTCATGTGAGGCCTTTCGTTGTTGTATAAATCAACCACGGCTTTGAGTAATTCCTTTGCTTCTTTGATGTTTTCAATATCATATGTTTCTAAGTATTCTTCTTTAATAATTCCGTTTACACGTTCTGCAATGGCGTTCTCCAAAGGGTCTCCGTTTTCAGTCATGCTGATTTTGATATCATAATCCTGCAATAGCTTTACATACGCATGGCTGCAATACTGAATGCCTCTGTCGCTGTGGTGGATGAGCTGCAAATGGCTCTCTGCCCCCAAGGCAGAGAGAGCCATTTGCAAGGCTTGGATACTTTCAATGGCCTCCATTGTTTCAGCTACCTGATAGCCTACAATTTTATGTGAATAAGCGTCGGTAATAAAACTGATATAGACATGGTTTTCTTTCAGTTTCCAATAGGTAATATCACTCACCCAAAGCTGATTGATAGCTGTTGGGATAAACTCTCTGATAAGATTCGGATACTTTCTGAGCCAGTGATATGAGTTGGTAGTTTGTATTCTACGTTTACGTTTTCTTACCAATAAATGATTAGCCGAAAGCATGTTGAATAATGCATCTCTGCCCATTTTTATACTGTGCTCTAACATAAATGGCTGTATCATTTCATATAACTTCCTAGTGCCCATCCTGCGATGATTTTTACGGATTTCTTTTACCTGTTGTATCACTAATTCTTCTTCAATGGTAGTGGATACAGCTTCCCATTTGTTTTGATAATAAGCCTGTCGAGTGATACCAAACCATCCACATAGCCTGGCCAATCCTATGTGTGAAAAATTGATTTTCATGGTTGCTATGGTTTGGTATTGAGCTTTTTTCTAATTGGAATTTTAAACTCCTTTTCTGCAATGTCCACCATCGTGGAAAAGGCGATAGCTTTTAGTTCCGCATCTTTTAATTGCTTTTCCAGCTCGGTTATTCGCTTCTTTAATTGAAGGTTTTCAAATGATTCACCTTCGGCATCTATTGGATTTTCAGGCCTTTTTTTCTTCGGCATTGTATGGTTTAAATTTGATACAATGTTAGGCCTCCTTGTTTTGATTCCTGTATTGTACCCCAATGCCTTCATCCAGCGGAGAAGCTGGCCATGCTCTTCTTCCTGGCCCGTGTATTTTTCCCAAATCTCTTGTTTGGTTAATTGGTGTTGAAGAAGCTCCTGAATAATCTGATGCTTTTCTGTTTCGGTAAAATATTTACCGGCTTTTTGAATGATTTTTTTGTCCATGTTATACACTTTTTAGTGTAAACCTATTTTAGGACAAGACATTCTTATTTGCATTAATATGGCGATATTTTATTTTGTTGCATTATGGTGATACAAAAATTATCCATCCTCTTTTTATTGCCACAAACCGACTAACTGGAAGGGAGCCCAATAATTTGGATCGTCATATCCTTTTTGACTGCGCAAAAACTGCTGCGCATTTTGAAGTGCAGCAACCTTATCCATCGTTTTCATGTTGGCATAAAATTTTTCTACCAAAATGCTGGTTGCTTTATCATCCACTTTCCAAAGGGTGGCAATTACTGTGGGTACGCCTGCCTCGATAAAAGCTGAGGCCGTTGAAATTGGCCAGCCATCTGTAATATTTTGTACTACTGACGTTTCACAGGCAGACAATGTTACCATCCTGAAGCGGTCAAAATTTTTGATCCTGTAAATATCATTGATCTTTAATTTGCCATCATCGCCTGTAATTTTATCCGGTGCAAAAACAAGATATGAGTTCTCTGCATTGGCATAATCCAATATGCCATGTGTTGCAAGATGCAGGATATTGTATTCGCCTTGCGTATTTAAAACTTTTTGCTTCGTAGCTTCATTGCCAACATACACCATAGCTGTAGGAAAATTTTGCTTTAA
>DATCMY010000324.1:0-4277 GCA_036565505.1 Hanamia sp. | reverse complement strand
ACCTTACCCTATGCTCCGCAAAAACCAACTCAGCCTGACCGATCTGTACGCCTGCTGTAGCTAAATTCTCTAAAACGCGGCGGATTCGAAAATCATCGTTATTGGTTTTTCTAAACCAGGCTTCCCACCAAACTTCTTCGTCCTCATCCGGGAAAGGGTATTCCGGCGCATCTGTCCAAAAGGATTTTAACGTTGCAGCTTGTATCGTTTCAATATTGGCAAATAATTTATAGTACCTGGGATTGCCGGTATCCTGACCCCTGTACTGCCCGTTCCTGTTGATATAGTCCCCGACCTTTGTAATAAATGATCCCACGCCGCCTTGTGTCATCATAAGCGTTACATGATACCTGTACCTCGGATTTTCGTCCGCTTCTTCAGCTTCTTCCCTGATATTCAGGATTTGAAATAGCGGATCGTCCCTATCCTGTTCCATTGCACTGAAATCGAGGTAATGCCCCCAGTCTGAGATGAACTCCACATAGATGGCATCATCACGCAAAATACCTTCCGGCAGGTTAACGTCAGCCGATATGTCAAATTGCTGCCTGATCGCGTTAAGTTGGTTTAATATGCGGTTGCCATGCTGGTTCCTGTTCCTTTGGGTAAGTTCCATACTTGAAGGAAACGCGTTGCCCGGATATTGATAGTCGAGGGTGGTGGCATATCCATTGATTTTGATGTGGTTACGGGGATTCTGCCGGGCCATTTTAAATATGCTTTTTAGCTAATGACCGTTCAAGATTGGAGATTTCAACCTTTAGTGAGCCGGTAAGGATCATTTCTTTGATGGCATCCTCACAGGCTTTGATAATATCGGAATAGTTAAGCCCTTTAGCTAATCCTGCGATCTTTTTATAGTTTACCTTTGTAGAAAAGGAGTAGCCCTGGGTGGCTTTTTTAAGCGCCAGTGTAATTTGATCCGTTTCCGGTAGCGGATAATTAATCACATCATCAAATCTACGGAACAAAGCCTTGTCCAAACTTTCCGGTAAATTGGTCGCAGCGATAATGATACTATTGCTTTGATCTTTTTCAATATTAATCAGGAAACTGTTTAACACTCTTTTGATCTCGCCCACATCCTGACCTTTATCACGGTGAGAACCGATGGAATCAAATTCGTCAAACAGGTAAACGGCCCGGTGATCCTCCATTGCATCAAAAATCATCCTAAGCTTTGCAATAGATTCCCCCATATACTTAGACATCAACCCATCCAAACGAATAATATATACCGACAAACCTAATTCTCCCGCTATTGCTTGTGCAGTCATGGTTTTACCAGTACCAGGCGGGCCAGTCAATAGTAGTTTTCTCTTTGGTGAAAGATTATGTTTTTTAAGGATTTCCCATTTTTGCTGTTCGTTAATGAGTTTATCCAATGATTCTTTAACCCCTGATGATAATACCATATCCTTTAAATCAATCCTGGGTTTAAAGACTTCGATCAATTCTTTAAGCTCACGTTTAGGTGCCGAAAGAGAAACAGTTTTTGGAACATCCAGGAAAGCAACTGATTTTTCCTTTCTTGCTTTTTCAATTAGCTGTTTTAGTTCCTGTGCTACAGTTGTATGGCCCTGACGTGCCTCAGATGCGGCAATTTGCATAGCGGTAGCAAAGAAGCGATGTTCATCGTCCTCTGCATAGGATTTAATAAGACTCTTTATTTGATCAGCTGCGGCCATTTTGCAAAAATATGCTTTTTATGCTGTTGATTGGGTTTATAAGGCTGTAAGATGACTTTAAATATTCATTAAAACTAATTAAAATCAAAATAAATTATCGCGCCGAAGTCCCAATTTTTTTGATCTATTTAATGGATGAATAAAGATAATCAGACGAAAAAAAATTGCCCAAGATACTTATAAACATATTAACGTTTAGTAATAAGTAATCAATAAAAAGGGCTTACATCAGCCCTTCTTCCGCAAATGAATAAAAACCTTCCGAAGTTATAATCAGATGATCATTAACCGAAATATCCAGCAACTGGCCGGCTCTTGAAATTTTCTTAGTTAATTCCAGATCAGCGTGGCTGGGTTTAAGATTCCCGGATGGATGGTTATGAGCTTTATGTAAAACTTTCCATAAGGCGCATTATGCAAAGCATATGTTTATGTAATATTTTTATTTAACTCTCTGATCTTTAATATTCTGTCTATTAATTACTTTACATAAAATTTCTTAATACTATTGCAATTATTCACTTAAAGCTAATTGCAATATGAAAGAGTACATCAAGATATTCAATGAGTTAGTTTCTGACTCTGCGAATTACCTTCAGTTTCAACTGTTTTATTCAACCAGATCGGTTGAGCTATTTAAAAGGAATTGTAGACAACTAAGGGCTTTTATGATATTAAAGGACATAAAGCTCTTCAATCCAGGGGTAGTTCAGCAAGTTTTGCATCACGAGTTTAAGGACCGTACCACCAGACAACTTTCCTACCCAGAAAAGACGTTTTATAATCACATGGTAATGTTGATCGAATTCCACGAAAAAGGTCAGATCAGTACACCTGCCCGTCCGGTCAAAGATCCGATCACTTTTTGTGGCCCTATTGGAGATATAATCAACTCCTTTTTATACTATAAACTTACAGAGTTGCGATTATCAAAGGTTCGCCTCAATTGTTACAAGCGCCAGCTTTCTGCATTCCTTACTTACTGTGATCAGAACAACATTAAGGTGATTACAGATATTGATATGGTTGTTATACTTCAATTCATTGGCCAACTGGACTGCAAAGGCACCTTAGTGGTTATTGCTGTATCGACACTCCGAGGTTTTATGAAGTATTTATATGAGCAAAAGCACTTATCTATTGATTACTCCTTCAGAATTCCCAGGCACAAGAAAATCGACCAGCCCAAGATTCCCTCCACTTATACAAAGAAAGATATAACACAGCTAATAAGCTCAGTGGAAAGAAGCAGCGCAATGGGAAAACGGAACTATGCAATTATACTATTGGCAGCACGATTGGGTCTAAGAGCCTCGGATATCTGTAGACTAAAGTTTGAGAACCTATGCTGGAATACAAGTACGATAGAGATAGAACAATATAAAACGGGGAGGGCATTGATGCTTCCTATGTTGCCGGATATAGGCAATGCGATCATTGATTACTTGAAATATGGTCGGCCCAACTCAAAGGAACCATATGTACTGTTGACCGAAAGGCCTCCATATGGAAGATTTACCACAAGCAATGTCGTTACCCATGTAGTCCAAAGAGCTTTTAAAAAAGCGGGGATTGACATCAATGGGCGTCGTTTTGGCCCTCATTCACTCCGTCATAGCTTGGGGTTCAGAATGCTTGAAGAAAGTACTGTCCTTCCAGTAATCTCTGAAGTCCTGGGCCATGAAAGTACAAATTCTACCAAATATTACCTGAGAATAGATCTTAAGTCAATGAGACGCTGTATGCTTGATGTCCCTCCGGTGCCGACTGATTTTTACGAGCAGAAAGGAGGTGCCTTTTATGATTAAAACTTATCAAAGTTCCTTTGCCCCACATATCCAACAGTTCGTTGAAATGAAAATGAAGCTTGGCTTCAAGTTTAAGACACCAGCGGTTATTTTATCACTAATGGACCGAATGGCAACTAAAACAGGGGAAAGATCATTAGGGATAACGAAAGCCTTTGCAGAAAAATGGAGCGAAAAGCAACCAAATGAATCTGATGGTTACAGGTACTCGAGAATAATGGTGCTCGCACAGTTTTCCTCCTACCTGATCGATATGGGTATAGGCTGAGTTAGCATCATTCGCTTACTTCCAATGTAACGATAAACCCCAATTTTTGAGTCTTATCGTTACATTAAAGAGGTATATAATACATCCAACCCGCACAGCTGCGGCAAGCGGCTGCATTATATCATACACGCTATCGCTGCGGGGTTAATTACGCCGCAAGCCTCGCTGCCGCACAAGCAGGAATGAGATTCGCTGTCGCTCATACATACCTGCTTTGGGCTGCCCACAATTAAAACACCTCATTTCACCGCATCCGGCAAGGTTGGCGACCCGCGGTTGAAAGTTCAGGCTAAATAAACGAACGATAAATGCTACGCCATTTTCTCACAACGCCTTCAGCTTATTGTATTCCGCCTGCTTGACTTTTAGCAATTCTATATCGAAAAGATGGTTTAAAGCATCTAAGCCATCTAACTGCTTAATATTCATTTCATATTTTATTGCGCTTTCTGAAGATTGTGATCGGTATTTAAAACTACAGGATATTTGGCATTATAGGATACAGAAGATTTG
>DATCMY010000323.1:0-13793 GCA_036565505.1 Hanamia sp. | reverse complement strand
GACCATAACAGAACGGTAACCTGTACACCAAAGTCTCCCGCCATCTACTCTGCAAAAACTGGCTGGACGCTTGAAGAAATAACCGGCGAGGGCATTTCCATCCATTTGACCAATATTTTTATAGCCTCTGCTTCTTATCTTGAAAAGGCAAAAGCAACCCAGGGTTGGTCAAAAAAGTATTCCTTTACTATGCGTAATGATGATCAAACATCCCGGCTTACAAGATTAAAAATTGAATTATTACATAATGGTGTAGTAATTGATAGCCGAACTCCGGGTCAAACCCTGGAAGACAATGTTAACTGGCACTACGAAGCTAACGCCGGTATTTTTGGAAACCCGGAAGTATATTATGCCTTTGAAAGTGGAATAGGAAGTGACAGGTCGGTCAGGAGTATACAGATGGGAGAGTTGGATGATTTTCCAAAAAATGATGGTTTGGGTGGAACCCGGGCTTTAATTCCTGATCAAAATTATACAGGCCTTACTCTTACAGGGAAGTATTCAATCAGGATCAGTGGTGTTCTTAAGGGAAACGATTTTATTGGCGACAAACAATTCAACATCACCGAAGGCTTGGTTACCGAAGGGGAATGCCATGGAGAATCCCATGAGTAATTTATTGCTCTTTATTAGATTAAGTTTTTATTAAATGATACAATATAAGAATCATCGCTGGCACTACAAGCCCGATGATTCTTATTTGTTAGGCGGCAGACTATTTTGCGTCTGTCTGAAAGATGCTAATTGAAAAAGTTCCTTGACGGATCATGAAGCTTGTAAACAGCATAACCCGTTAACGCAATTTTGCAAAACAGGTATTAATGAATTTTTATCTTTCATAAAGCCAACCATTTTGTTTTCATTTCCCTCTCCTCCTTACCTTTAGTGTACTTTAACCGTCCCATCAAGTAGTTTTCTTCGATACACCTTCGATACACCTTCGATACACCTTCGATTCAAGGATCGAAGCTTGTGTGCAACAAATAGGTACAGCTTACGTGATATTACAGAAGGAAACTACTCCTTTTCAATAATCTAATAAACAGGAAACATTTAATTACGATATTGCTTTCTCAAGGTATTTTGGAACCATGTTGCCGCCGGCGCCTGTTCCAACAACCAATAATTAATCATTGAAATTCAATAAAAAATCAAAATCCTTTATTTCTGTTTCATAGATTTTGCTGATGACCGTACATATTTTTCCAGTGCGCCTTGCCGGTAAGAAAGCTATAGATGGCGCCGATGCAGGCGGTGAATAATTATTTATAAATTTGTCAATAGTTATGCGCAGACGGAACACAAATTCCCCATCTGCCAAAAGCCCCCGACGTTGTATGTCTCCTTAAATAAACGCGAATAAATGATTCAAATAAAAAGAACAAATTCTGAAAATAGAGATTTTATAGAGCTCGTAAGGAATCTGGATGCCGACTTAGCTGAAAAAGACGGAGATGAACATTCCTTCTATGCTCAATTCAATAAAATTGATAAAATTAAATTTGTAGCGGTAGCCTATGAAAATGAAAAACCTGTGGGTTGTGGAGCAATTAAAGAATACGAGCCAAATACAATGGAAATAAAGCGAATGTATGTAACTCCCGAATGCAGAGGAAAAGGAATTGCAACAATAATTCTGTCAGAATTGGAAAATTGGGCAACCGAATTGTCATTTGCAAAGTGCATCCTGGAAACAGGAAAAAGGCAACCGCAGGCAATCAGGCTTTACAGGAAGAATGGATATAATTTGATTCCAAATTACGGGCAATATATTGACGTTGAAAACAGTCTCTGCTTCGAAAAGCTATTGAAGTAAAAAAACGAACGTACCCATTGCTACTATCGGCGCGGACGCCAGTCTGCAGCAGATTAGCTTTGCGAAAGATGATTTTCACTTATCCCTATTTTGCAAAATTGATTTTAGAAGTTGAAATGCAAAAGAGATATTTACTTCAGAAAAGAATGAAAGAGATTGAAGACCTACTCTTATATGTTGATCTGGCTTATTATTTTATGAAATTGAATTACATATGATTTATCCGGCAAAAAATACATTGAAATACCCTAATTTATTTTTACATAATTATCGATAAATCTAAGTACCGCTATCTGAACAGGATTATTGTTTATTCCATTTTAAGACTGCTTCAAAAACCTGTTGACGCACTTTGCCTAAATCGTAATATTCACCACTTTTCAATAAACCCATATTTTGACGATTGATCAGCAGGATAATCGAAATTTTGTATTTAGGAATTCCAACAATACTGGTACCTGTAAACCCGGTATGGCCAAATGTACCCTCAGTACCGTCTTTCATGAATGAATTAGCAGGATCCATCATCCACCCAAGTCCATTACTAAATTTATCCTTGGTAAAAAAAGAATCAATTACCCGACTGGAAATAAATTGAGTAGTGCCCACCTTTCCTTTGTTCATCAGCATATCTACCAATTTCTGAAGGTCATCAATATTGGAAAATAATCCTGCGGCACCGGAAATACCTCCATTCGCATACCAGGTATTTCCATCATTTACTTCTCCTTTCAAAATATACTGCCGCCATCCGTTCCATTGCGCGGGATCAATATCCTTTATTTTAAACCCGAGAGACGAATCATAAACCATTCGCTTTTCATACGGATTGCCAGGAGACGTGGCAGCTATTTTAGTAAATTTTCCTTTTAGTAGCGGGTTGAAGGTGGTATTATTCATGCCCAATGGCTTAAAAATATTTTGTGTCATAAATTGTTCTAATGGCAAGCCGGAAACCTTCTCAATAATTTCACCAAGCAACATAAATCCCAGGTCACTATAACGGCGTTGTTTGCCAACAGGAAACATGAGCGGCAAATCTCCAATCACTTTATAAGTAGAGTATTTATTCGAAGAGCGGTAATATAGCGGATACCATTCATAAAGACCCGCAGTATGTGTAAGAAGGTGCCTGATGGTTATCTCTTTTTTTTGAAGTGTATCAAAACTTTTAATGTATTTTCCTACAGGGTCATCTACATTAATAAGCCCTCTATCTACCAGCAACATGATTGAAGTAGTAGTGCCAATAACTTTTGTAAGTGAAGCAATATCAAAAAGATGACTGGTGGTCATTTTTTCAAGGGGATTAATTTGATGGTGATTGAAATCATATTTCTGCGCATACCCGTAGGCATGCTTGTAAATAATTTGTCCGTCCTTTTTTATTTCAATTACAGCTCCGGGAATTTGGTCATTCTTAACCTGGCTATTTAAAATACTATCAATTTCCGGAACCAGTTTTGTTTTAATATTTTTATGTCTTACACTTTGGCCATTAATAATACCAGCAATAAAACATAACTGGAATAGTATAAATAATAATTTTTTGCTCATGGAATTGGGTTTTTAAATATTAGAACGATTATAATAATTTTTAGTAAAACTTATTGAATTAAGAATTATCGTTAACTGGTGGAGCAGTATAGCCAAGCCGTGGGCCGATAGTTTTCCGGAGTAATAATTCATCAAATCCTTCCTTCACAAAATCTTTCAACTCCCCTACCAACTTAAACCCGAATTCGTAATACAATTTGATAGCGCCTTTATTGAATGATGAAACACAAATAAAAATGTTGGGTGAAATTTTATGAATTCTTTCTTCACAAAAACACAGCAACCTTTTTCCCAACCCTTCACCCCTGTACTTTTCATCAATACAGATAGTCTGGATATAGCCACTAAATGTTCCGCATATTTGAAGTATCACAAAACCTGCTATTTCTTTTCCTTTCTCTAATACATATATCTCCTTACAAGGCCCCGCAAATGCATTCATGCTTAAATGATAATCAATTCCCAAAGTGATCCAGGGTTCGGACATAGACATCATTAATGCACATACACCGAATTTTTCCGGGTCATTGGTGAGGTTGATTTTAAATGTGTCTTTGCCTGGTATCAATCTATTTTTTTTTGATAAGTAAAAGAAACAAGATCGTAAGTACTGCATTCATAAATATATTCATAAATCCAAAATCAAAATGAAATACCCTTATAAAAAAATCATTCAAAAGATACGTAATAATTGCTGCAGAAACACAGGCAACAGGTACCCATTTTTCTTTGAGTTTAACTTTAGAAAATAATCCTAAAAGATATAAGCCTAAAATAGGGCCATAGGTATAACCGGCAATTTTGAAAATGGTGGTTATAATAGCTCCATGGCTGTTCCAGAAAAACATCACAATGAGAAACATAACAATATTGACACCCAGTAAGACCTGGTTTTTCAATTTCTTTCTTTTCTCATGGGGCTGGTTTTCTATATCTAAAAAATCATAACTGAAAGCAGTAGTTAATGCAGTAATGCATGCATCAATGCTGGCGAATGTGGAGGCAATTACTCCAATTAAAAATGCGATAGCTCCTATTTTGCCGAAATAATTTAAGGTAAGTAAAGGGTAAATATCATCCGTATTTATAAACTTGCCGTTAACGGTAGTTAATTTTATTCCATTTCGCTCGGCATATAAATAAATTAAAACACCAAGCCCCAAAAACAAAGTTTGAGCAAAGGCTATAAAAAAACCAAACGATAAAACATTTTTCTTAGCATCCCTCTCAAGTTTTACGGTAAGTGTTTTTTGCATCATACTTTGATCAAGCCCTACCAGGGCAACCGTAATCAATAAACCGGAAATGAATTGTTTGAAAAAATTGGTACCGGAATGTATATCCCAATCAAAAAGCCGGGAATAAGGATGGCTGGCAATTGTATTAAACATACCAGAGATCGAAAGTCCCAAAGAATGCTTGATGGTAAGTATTGAAATGATAATAACTGAAACCAGGAATAAAGACTGCAAGGCATCTGTCCATACGATAGTTTTAATACCCGATTTATTGGTATATAACCAAATAAGCAACTGGACTATTATAATGGTAACAAAATAGGGAATATGCAAAGTATCAAAGAATGCATACTGCAATATCTTAATTGACAAAAGTAACCTGAGTGCAGCCCCAAAAGATTGAGATACCAAAAAAAACAGGGAACCGGTTTTATAAGTGGTGCCTCCAAACCGGACGTTAAGATACGTATAAATAGAAACCAGTTTCAGTTTAAAGTAAATAGGAATTAATATAAATGCGATAAAGAGATTGCCTACAATTGTTCCGAGGATAAACTGGAAAAAATACATATTATCGTTGCCCACATTCCCCGGAATAGAAACAAGTGATACAGCGGAAATGCCCGAACCTATTATGCCAAAAGCAACCAGGAACCATGGAGATTCCCTGTTGCCGTCAAAAAAAGTAGTATCCCCTGTATGCCTTGAAGTGAGATGAGAAATAAACATCAACATTGAAAAATAGGCGAGTATAATAAAAAAAATCAGCGTTGCACTCATTACTTATTTTTTTAAAAAAATATTCATCATACTTTTTACTAAGGTTACTTTTTTATTCAGATGCAATGTTAGGATTATTATTTATTATTAAGCGCGGGCAGCCATATCCCGCACTGCACAAAGCCCTCTTAGAGAAATGGCAGGAAAAAAAATTACAATGAATAGTAATTAATAATTGATTAGCTGTTGCAAAAAATTTGAATACTTTTGATATTAAAAATTAGAGGGTTAGAAGTAATTATTGAAAACTCTATATCCAATCACACTAACAATTAAAAGTATTACCATTTGAAAATAATAAATATTTTAGCCCTGTCAATATCAATTCTGATTATTTCATGTAATTGGGCTAAAGACAAAGCAAAAGACACAGTCCATAAATCAGGAGAAATAGTATCTGAGGCAGGATCAGAATTTGCCGACGGAGTTGCTAAAGGTGTAAAAGAGACATTCAAAAACGAAGTAAAACTTTCCGAAGATTTAAAAATAAAGGGCATAAAAACCGGCAAGATTTCATTTCATAGTACCGACAGCACAACAGATAATATTTTGACGGTTTATGTGATCTTTGAAAATGACTTTAATCATGATATTACAATTAAGGTTTTTGATGAACAAGGCCTTGAATATGGCAGAACAACTGAAAATATATTTGGCAAAAAAGGAGAAGCGAAATATTTCGATTTCATTTTTGACAAAAGGACAGATATTGACGGCAAAGGAAAGATAACAATTGAATAATATTACCTGCTTTTTAGCCGCCGGTGTTGATCATCTTTCAAATTCCTATCCTTAAATTTAGTACGCAGCATTATACTTACACAAATTATGAAAATAACAAAATTAAAACTGCTACTGGCGCTAATTCTTATAGGCCAAACCATTATTTCATATGGACAGAAAATCGCTGGCATTACTATACCTGATTTCAAGGATAAGTATTGTGAATTTGTGAAACAACTTGAATCAGGCAATACAGATATAGATTATAATGAATTTAGAAATAGTTTTCTTGATAGTAAACAATTCAACATTAAAGAAAAAAATAAATCTAAATATGACAGCCTTAAAAGGGAAGTATATGCTCAAATAAAAAAGGCAAATTATGATGAAGTGATAAAACTAACACAAGCCATGTTAAGTATTGATTATACAAGCCTATTTGCTCATAAATATTTACAACAAACCTATAAAATTATAGGCGACACTGCAAACAGAAATAAATATCATGACATTGAATTTGGTCTTCTATATTCAATTATAAATAGTGGTGATGGAAAATCCTGTAAAACATCGTGGCAGGTAATTCAAATTGAAGAAGAATATTTTATTCTTAACATGCTTGAGGCAGACTTAAAAATGCAAAGCATAGACAATTCGGAAAATAATATTTGCGACAAAATGGAAGTAATGGAAGGTGGCAAAAACAAGATTTACTATTTTGGTGTGAAAAAAGTTTTTTCAAAGTATCCAAAAAGTAAAGATTGATTTACTTCAACTGCTGTTGGCACCAAACGCCAATAAATAATTAATGAAATACATTAAAAAATAAAAATCTTTTATTGGTGTTTCATAGAAGTTTGCCCCCTTTATCTCAAAAATCATCATTCCCTGTTGAGCCCTCTTCTTCGTCAGCACCATTTGGGTCCAGGTAGTTATAATAAGAAAGAACGGCACGCCGTAATTGTTCGGCCAGTACTACTTTAGGATTGTCTCTGCTGAATACAAAATCGGTGCGTTCATTTGGGTTATAATCTTTCGCGCATAAAATATCATAGGTGTAAAAAAAGCCCCATTTCCCGATCGTAAAAAGGGCCTTGCGGCGCACAAGTATACTGCTGAAGACCTCGCTTTTTTTTCTGGTTTTGATGCCAATACAAATACCAAATGTTCTTGTATCATCATCATTAAGGTACTTTACCAGGTGATGCTTTAGTTTTAAAGCCTCCAGGCTGTTATCCTCCACCTGGAAGTTGAGTTCATTAGCTGCATGCCGCACATTGATCTGGTATTTATCCAGCAGGTAATTCCAGTCTTTCCTGTTTTTTTCCATTATCCCTTTTATGATAATGGTTTTCCAGGGTGTGGAGCACAATTGCCCTATTTCGGTTTCCATGCAAAGCTTGCAAACTTCTTTTAAAAATTGTATGCTGAATAATTCATCACGCCTGTAAATACCCAGCCAATATTTATCCTTGTAGCGGTTAAAACCTTCATAATAAGGAAGATTATATGGAGGCAATGACAGTGGCGCACCGGCTGGTTTAGTACTGAAGGTCTCCTTGTTTACCTTTTCATACAGTTCATCCCCGCTGGCTTCATTATTATCATAGAATTTTCCCTTATCCTGAAGGATCGTTTCTTCAATGCGTAATGACATACCGGCTATGTCTTTTGTATGAACGAAATCTTTCCATTCATAAACGATATTTGTTTTTGGAAAACGAATAAATAAATGCCAGGAATCAGGCTCAGCAGGTGAAGCCACCCAATTGATGTTTCCCGTAAACAAGGGCGTAAAACTTTGGTTGGCATCGCTGATGTTTATCTTTAACCGGGGCGTGTAACCTACCGATTCAAAAATTTCATGATACACATTTGCATTGAGCCAGGTATTAATAATAAATACTTCTTCGGCGGGATAAGAACTGATGATATTGGGAAATTCTTCTTTGTTTAACTCATAGCTGATACCCAGCATGTCAATATCTGCGGTTAATTTACCCAGTTCTTCTAATTCTACGTCAAGCAAAAGTTGCTGGCGCAAACCAAACCTTACATAGAGCAGGCCCGACTTAACTGCTGCCAGCATAATATTGTAAAGATCGTTGTGAGGGATAATTCCGCCCTTGAAATTGACTTTAATGGTATTGATATTTTTCATGTTAATCGATCTGCCTTTGTGCGGCATGAATGAAGTATTCAGGTTCAGTTCGTTTCGCCAAATATCAGGATTTTTTCTTTCGCTGATTATAGATGTCTTTTAAAACTACAAAATAAAAAATTTTGTGTCGTATTGAATGGCGTTAAATGGTCTTCTGTTATGCATCGTATTTTATCAAAACCATTTTGAAGTTCTGTTGATAATTTTCCTTCAGAGTATTGTTTTATGGTAAGTCCGCTGCACTTTTCAGGTCCGTTATCAGAAAAAGTACCAATAGTCAAAAAACCTGAAACAGCATGTTTTGCTGTATCAATATACTTTGCTACCTGTTCGTCTGTGGTTAGAAAATGAAAAGTTGCCCTGTCGTGCCAAATATCAAAGGTTGTTTCAGGTTTAAATTCTGTGACGTCGCTTACAACCCAATTTATTTTTTGAGCCTTTTCACCCAGGCGCTGTTTTGCTTTCTCAATTGCTTTGGCCGAAATATCAAGCACCGTAATATTTTCAAAACCTTCATCAAGCAAATGGTCCACAAGTTTACTATCGCCACCGCCGATATCTATGATTTTTGCAGTCTTTGCCAAATTGAATGAATGTATAAAGTCCAAAGAAGTTTTTGGAATATCCTGCGTCCAGCTTACTTGTTCCGGGTTTTTAGTTTGGTAAACTTTTTCCCAATGATTTTTTGTATTCTCACCCATATAGCAAAGGTCTTAATAAATATTTTTCTTGTGATAATTGTTTTGAAGTGTTCCTTCTTTTCAAATTTAAAACATTTTCATATTCAGCACACCTTCTGCCAGGCTTGCCCATGGTTCTTTTTTCAGGGGAATAGGAAATATGCCTGAGTTTGCTACTTTGACATTTATTTACCTGTACTTACGAAGCAGAAAATAATTGAATGGAATCATTAAAATGATAACCTGCACTAAAATGTAGTTTGGCGAAAAGTATGTGTTATTTGTGCCTGTTTTAATAAGCTCATGCGTTTTACGAAGCAGGATATTAAAAAAGGATCCCGATCTATTTATAATCATCAATTACCAGTCTATTACTTATTTCTTCTTCAACCATCCGTTATCCTGCATCCAGTCTGCAAGGCGCTGAGGCCAGGTTTTGAGGGTTACATATTCAGACCTTTGTCCCATATTAAAAGCATGTGCCCCTTGTTGATACAAATGGATTTCTACCGGCACTTTGGCTTTCCGGTGCAGAAGGAGAAGCTGAACCACCGCTTCTGAACAACAAGTATCGCCATTAGCCGCTGTCAAAAAAGTAGGAGGAGCATCTGAAGGTACTACATCAGGAACTGCTAAAGGACCGGGATAGATAAGTACCTGGAAGGCCGGGCGTGCTGAAAGCTGATCAACCGCATCAGTTTTATTGGAATGGTTTTCCCGGAAATGATATGATACCCAGCCAGCCACTTCTCCACCAGCGGAAAATCCCATAACGCCAAGCCGGGAAGTATCAATATTATATTTAAGGGCAAGGCTTTTAACCAGCCTTATGGCACGGAAAATATCCTGTTTTACATTCTCCATATTGTAAGGAGAATTTGGTTCCCTGAACAGCCGGTATTTTAAAACAAAAGCCGCAACCCCGATGCTGTTCATAAAAGTGGCTGCATCTCTTCCTTCCGCATTATAGACCAGGGCAGAGTGCCCTCCACCCGGGCAAATAACCACAGCAGCTCCATTTGCTATTTCTTTAGGTGGAAGATAAACCGTGAGAGAAGGATTATTGATATTTTTTACCCACCAGTCTTTGGCTTGTTCCGGCTGGTTTTTAAGATTTTCAAATCCGGGAGCTCCATTGTTCCACAAATGAATTACCAAGGCACTGTCCTGTGCCATTAATCTTGCCATTGATGCAGTAGTAAACAACAAAAAAACCAGCATGGCTCGAAATAAGCGGGATTGTATCATGATCTCCATTTAAAAAGGTGAAAATATTTTTTACTGAACAGGCTGTAAAATAAAGATTAAATATAATTAATTTGTTGAGGAAAATAACAAATGCTAAAAACTGAATGTTACGCCCGGGCTTGACTATTTCTTCATTTTCTACAATTCATATATAACTGCTTCATAAGGTTGCAGGCTATTACCTTTTGGCGGCGTTGAATAATTATCTAAAAGTAATGTTGCCTTATCCAGGTTTATGCCGGTATTTACAGTAGCAGGTTTATTTTTAAAATTCAATACAATCAACATTTTTCTGCCATTCAATTCTCTTGTGTAAGCATATACATTGGGGTTATCTTTATCAAGCAAAGTATATTTTCCATACACCAACACAGGATTATTTTTTCGCAGCCTCACTATTTTTCTAAAATAATTCAACACACTGTTGGTGTCCTTTTCTTCTGCGGCTTCGTTAACAGTTTTGTAATCAGAATTAATTTTTATCCAGGGTGTGCCGGTGGTGAAACCTGCGTTGTCATTGCTGTTCCATTGAAATGGCGTACGTCCGTTATCGCGGGCAGATCTTTTTTTATCCTCTATAAATTTCTCTAAATCGCTACCTGTATTTTTTTCATGCTGATAAGCATTGATGGTTGATATATCGCGGTAGTCCTCAATCTTATCAAATTTTATGTTATCCATTCCCAATTCATCACCATAATAATAATAAGACGTGCCACGCATCGTCATCACAAAAGTCGTAAGCATTTTAGATGAAACATCCCTGAACTGCGGAGCGTCATTTCCCCAATGGCTCACCATTCGGGGCTGATCATGATTGGCCAAAAAGATCGCTAACCATCCTTTATTTTCAAAGCAACTATCCCAATAAGAATATATTTTTTTGAACCCGATCAAATCATAGTTGGGTTTGTATTTACCATAATCTATCCCTTCAAAATGATAAGCCACGCTAAATTCATGCCGGGCAGGATCCACAAATTTCATAGCATCTTCGGGCGAAGTACCCGCTCCTTCTGCAACGGTCATTACAGGATATTTACTTAAAACCTCCCTGTTCATTTCCTGTATATAATCATGCAGGTGAGGGCCGTTTCCATAAAATTTTGCAATGTTTTTTTCATACCCGGCAGGGAACGGAGGAAATGTAGTGTCTTTAGCGATAAATTGAAAAGCATCCATTCTCAAACCATCTACTCCTTTATCAAGCCAGAAACGCAGCATCTTATAGATATCTTCACGAAGCGCAGGATTTTCCCAATTTAAATCAGGTTGCTGTTGCGCAAAATAGTGCAGGTAATATACATTCGTTAAGGTATCATATTTCCACGCATCGTTATTTACATCAAAGAAACTATAACGTGGAGTGGGCTTCCCTTTCTCTGCATTCCACCAATGATAATAATTGCGGTAAGGATTGGTTCTTGAGCTTCTTGATTGCTTAAACCAGTCATGTTGCGAACTACTATGATTAACCACTATATCCATTACCAATTTAATTCCTCTTTCATGCAAGCCTTGTAAAAGACTGTCGAAATCATGCATGGTGCCATACTGCGGTTGAATTTTGTAGTAATCGCTAACATCATAGCCATTATCATAATTAGGTGATTGATAAATAGGATTCAGCCAAACCGCATCAACTCCCAGGCTTTTTATATAATCAAGTTTGGAAATAATGCCTTTTAAATCACCAACACCATCGCCATCATTATCTTTAAAACTCCGCGGGTAAATTTGATAAATAACTGCCTCTTTCCACCATGTTCTTCCGGGAATGCTATCTATTTTATCTGCGTGCCGGCCACTTACGCTGTATTTACAGGATATGACCGAACAACCAATAGAAATAATGAGGTAAGAAATAAGACGCATGTTTTTTAGCATTGCAATTATTATTTTAGGTTTTGAACAATATCAGCATCACCAGTGCACTTTTTAATGAGATACCATTTTCAAATTTATTACTCTCCATTTAAAATCAGTTAAAATGAATCATTTTTTTTAATAGGATAGTTTGGGTTGGTAAATAGTTTGCAGGAAAAATTATCAGGCAAAATGGGTTGAGAATTATTAATTAAAAGTAAAGTGTACTCATCAATATTCTTAGTCCCGGAGTTTCCTCAAGATAAAAGCTTACTGGGATAGCGTTAGAAGAAAATATAATAAATGAGAAATTTATTCGTTAAGCAATCAAACCAAACTAAGAAAAAATGAAAAAATATTTTTTTTCTCTTCTTCTGCTACTGCTGGTACAAATAACATTTTCACAAAAGAAATGGGTAAGGAACTTTGGAATTGAAGGGGGCACTGATGGAATGTTTGGACTGGCAGGTGTTTCACTATTAACAAAAGCAGACAATCCTTTAATCAACTCCGATCTTGACCGGAAATATGCTGTAGCAGCCGGTTTCTACGCAGAATTTCTGCAACTTAAGAAAAGAACTGATACAAAATGGGGTGCAATGGAACCAGGTTTCGGAATAAAAACAAAATTGGATTGGCAATTTTTCAGAGCTGATAATAGCAAGAATGGCGGCAGCGAATCGCTTGGGCTCAACTATTTCAATGTTCCTGTTTTATTTGAATATTGCCTGGGATATCATGAAGGAGTTACACGTGCAAGCGTCACTCCGGAGAACACAACAATCAGCGAATACGATCATACTGATTACACACACATTATTGCGACTACTACCCCTTCACATTATAATCCAGGAGGTGCAGCAACGTCTTCAGCAACTTTTATTTATGCAGGCCCTCAGATATGCTATTTGTTTAAGTCTTTTAATTATAGTGGCGCCTCAATTAAGGATCAAAACCTTAAAAATAATTATGTTGGTTTAGTAGGAGGTGTTACTTTTTGTTTACATCAATTAAACTTCGATTTTTCTTATCAAAAAGGAATGACCAGTATTTATAATGGCAAAAACATTATGATTGATGGTTTTTTATGCAGAGTTGGAATCAATTTTGGAAGGAGACTTTATAACAAATCATAGGAGCAGGTTCAATTTTTTAGAATCTATTTCAATCACCTAAAATGATGACTGCTATTTTATTTCCCTTGTAGATATTCAAATAGAATTTCAGTAAAGCAATCATCGATTAATCAACCGGCTACCCTTATCTTGATTACTATTTTCTTATCCACTTTATTGCCTCCGGTAGTAATACTGGCCCTGTGCACATCACCGGGAAATAAAATAAAAAATGTTCCCGGAACCGCTTTGTATATTTTCCCTTCTGCTGTGTAATTGGCTGCATCTCTGGTTTCATCATAAGGAATAATAACTTTTGCTTTCGCTATGGGGCATACTCCTATATTTTCATCACCGGCAATTACATATTGCAGGTCAATATATTTACGATGCGATTCCCATTTTGTTTTATCAAGGTCTTTGGTAGCATCCTCGGTTACCGAGGCAAAAACATTATCGCCGTCGATAGGATATTTCCCAACGGCTAAATTTTGCAGGTCATGGTTTTTAAGAAATGCAAATGCTTCATCCCAATATACTTTGTTGAGCCGGTATTGCTTTGCAAATTCCTGAATATCCACAGTTTTATGAGGCTTCAATTGTAAG
>DATCMY010000322.1:0-11822 GCA_036565505.1 Hanamia sp. | reverse complement strand
CAGTAGGAGCAGGACAGGTTACTGAAATTTTAAAATAAGAACCCTCTAAATCTCCGCTAACGGAGACTTTGGAAAGGTTTTAGTAAATTTGCAAAGTACTTAGGCGGTAAGCTTGGGTACTTTGCTTTTTAAAATGTTCTTTAAAATGAATTACTTCCGAATTTCAATTTGGAATTTGAGGAGATAAATTTCTTAATCCTCTTGAGCAGGAGGGATTGGGATTTACGGGCATAGTTCAATGGTAGAATAGAGGTCTCCAAAACCTTTGATCAGGGTTCGAATCCTTGTGCCCGTGCTTAGTAATTAATCAGTTAAGAAATTAATTGGTTAATTTGTTTGAATAGTTTTAACACAAGAAACGTCAAAAAATATGAATAAAATTGCCTTCTACATCAGAGATTCTTATAAAGAAATGATGCATAAAGTGACCTGGCCTTCCTGGGAAGAGTTACAACAATCTACGATGATCGTTTTGGCAGCTACAATAATTATCACAGCTGTTGTAGCCTTAATGGATTTTGTGTCCAACGGTGTTTTAAAATTTATTTATTCTTTATTTAAGTAATCATGACAGAAACAGAAAATATAGAGGAAGTAAAGCCCGAATCTACTTTGGAACCAATTTCAAATGTTCCGGAAAAAGATACAAAGTGGTATGTATTAAGAGTAGTGAGTGGTAAGGAACGTAAGGTAAAAGAATACCTTGATAAAGATATTATTAGACACGGATGGGATAAATATATTCTCCAGATTTTTTTACCCGTAGAAAAAGTGTACAAAGTTGTAAATGGGAAAAAAGTGATGAGAGAGCGTAACTTTTACCCAGGTTATATTATGATTGAAGTTTTAGAGGGTAAACTTTCTGATGAAATGATACAACATTTAAGCAATATCAGCAATGTAATGCATTTCTTAACAGATGGTAAAGGCTCTAAAGGAAATATCATTAGCCTTAGAAAGGCTGAAGTAAATAAAATGCTGGGCAAGGTAGATGAAATGGCGGATGCTGGTGGCATGAAAATGAGCGAGCCTTTTATTGTTGGTGAAACAATTAAAATTATTGACGGGCCTTTCAACGACTTTAATGGTGTAATTGAAGAAGTAACTGATGAAAAGAAAAAATTGAAAGTACAGGTAAAAATATTTGGCCGTGCAACGCCTGTAGAACTTAGTTATATGCAGGTTGAAAAAATTTCTTAAAAATATTCAAATAATAATTATAAACCCGCTTCAGCAATTGTAGCGGTTTTTTTTATCCCCTCATTTGAAGGGCAGGTAGGCTTCATTCTTCTTTTCTCTTTACCACTAAAAACCAATCATTATCTAAAGGAAGGTATCCCAGGTCGTAACAGAAAAAATAAACATTTCCTTTCTTGTTGATATAAGTGTGGGTAATATATTTAAACTGAAAACCCTTTTGGAGCAATTTGTCCCTGGTGATTTTTGCCATTTCTTCTCCATCCGCAAACAGGCCTTCTAAAATTCGCCTGTTCTTTCCCAAAGCATTATTAATATTTCTAACCAGGTTGATTTTATTCGATTTTAATTGATTGTTATAATTGTTTCTGCAATAATCATCGCAAAATTTTTTATCGGTACGCCCTTTCACCGGCTTTCCACAGGTAACACATAATGATGGTTTAGTTTCGGCTGTCATTCTTACTGGTATTGATTTGTAAAGGGAAGATACATTAAATAATTATATGTACAATCGTTTACAAACGGTTATATCCAACTATAAACGCTTAAAATACGGGTATCGCTTTTGGGCTGCCACATCTTTGCAGTGTTGAAGAAACGAAGCGATTTGAATTTTCAACTGAAATAAAAATCATTTAAAAAAAAGTTCATCCTCAATGGCTTGGACACAAAACTTAAAATCATGAATGCATTAAAAAACAAAGTTCAATTAATTGGAAATTTAGGTAAAGCACCTGAAGTACGTAACACCGAAAATGGTAAAAAGCTGGTGCGTTTTTCCATTGCCACCAGTGAAACCTATCGCAATGCTAAAGGAGAAAAAATTACCGAAACTCAATGGCATAATCTAATTGCCTGGGGCAAGGTGGCAGAGATCGCCGAAAAGTATTTAGCAAAAGGAACAGAAGTGGCCATTGAAGGAAAACTGATGAACAATAATTACACTGATAAGGATGGTAATAAAAAATACAGTACAGAAATTCTGGTACACGAATTATTGTTGCTTGGAAGCAAGCCCACAACTTAGGATTTTCTTAACCTCAGATTACACAGATTTTTTCTGATTATTTTTAATTATAAATGATGTTACTTAGCAATTATATGGTCATCATAACCGGGAAGAATCTGTGTAATCTTTATCTAAAATTCATTTGGTGGTAAAATAAAATGTAATGGAAAATATCAACTCTATTGAGCGTAATGAATTATTCGATCTTGCTTATCGCTTTGTAACCGAAACAAGTGAAAATATTTTTCTGACAGGGAAAGCCGGTACCGGAAAAACAACCTTTCTCAAATATTTAAAAAATAATTGTTCTAAAAATATCATAGTAGCCGCACCTACAGGCGTGGCTGCAATCAATGCCGGCGGTGTTACGCTTCACAGTTTATTTCAATTACCGTTTAATCCTTTTTTGCCCACTTCATTCAGTAAAAGTGAATTGCTTGGAAAGTTAAAATTTAACCGGCAACGGCAGGATCTTTTGCGCAAACTCGAATTGCTGGTAATTGATGAAATATCAATGGTGCGATGCGATACGATGGATGCGATTGATACGATTCTAAGATCAGTTCGCAGAAAACACGATATTCCTTTTGGCGGTGTTCAATTATTGTGCATCGGCGATCTTTATCAATTGCCGCCGGTTGCCCAACGGCAGGAGTGGAGTATTTTGCAGGCATATTATTCTTCCCCTTTCTTTTTTGATAGCGCTGTAATAAAAGAGCAAATGCCGATGTTGATAGAACTCAATAAAATTTACCGGCAAAAGGAAGATTCCTTTGTTTTTCTTTTGAATAAAGTGCGCAACAATCAAATGAACGAAGATGATTTTGATGATCTGCATCAAAGATTTGATCCGCATTTCAGGCCATCACTGGAAGAAAAATACATCACACTTACTTCTCATAATAACCAGGCAGACCAGATCAATTACCGCGAGTTGCAGAAATTATCAGCCGCTTCATTTACGTACGAAGCGGAAATAGAAGGCGACTTTCCTGAAAGCATGTATCCCGCTGAAGGCACTTTGGTTTTGAAAGAAGGAGCACAGGTGATGTTTTTAAAAAATGATATTGAGAAAAGATATTTTAATGGAAAAATTGGAGTTATAAAAAAATTGAACCAGGATGAAATTGTGGTTCAATGTGATGATGATGATATCTATGTTTCGCAGGAAACCTGGGAAAATTCCCGTTATACATTAAACCGCCTTGATGGAAAATTGGAGCAGGAAACCCTTGGATCTTTTACCCAATTTCCACTAAGGCTGGCCTGGGCAATAACGATTCACAAAAGCCAGGGGCTTACGTTTGAAAAAGTAATGATAGATGCAGGTGCGGCTTTCAGCAGCGGGCAGGTTTATGTGGCGCTAAGCCGCTGCACCAGCCTGGATGGAATTGTTCTTTTATCAAAAATTCCATCGGCGGCTATTTATAGCAATGAAAATGTAATAAAAGGCCAGCAAACGTTGACACCTAAGGGTTCTTTGGCCGAAAGATTTGAGGGAGCAAGACAAGTTTATACGCAACAATTATTAGAAGAAATTTTTTCGTTTAATGAAATTAATACACTTATGGATGTATTACATTTTAGAATAAATGAACAAAAAGATAAATTGAATAAAGAAGCCCTGCAATGGATAAATGGCCTTAAAAGCCGGTTTACTGCCGACCGTTCCGTTGGTTTAAAATTTCTCAGCCATATAGGATTTTTAATGCAGGAAGAACGCGTAATTGAAAAAAATGCGGCTTTACAAAAAAGAATTAATGACGCGGCCAATCATTTTGAACCAAAATTTGCTTCTTATGAAAATGAAGTGCAAAATCATCCTCTGATAACTGAACACCGGGAAACCGCGAATATTATCAATGAATACTTGAATCAGTTATTACAGGCATTGCATCTCCAAAATTATTTTTTGCAATATTGCAAGGAGCCATTTTCAGTAACTGCTTTTTTACAGCATAAATTAAAATATGAACTGCTGCGATTAAAGGTTTCCTGTTATGCAAGCGGCAAAAAACAAAGCTATTCTGATATACCTAATGTGGAATTGTTTGATACAATGAAACGTTGGCGAGACATGGTTTGTGAAGAAACGGGTATGCCGATTTATATGGTTGCTAATCAAAATGCATTGAAAGAAATTGCAACTTATCTTCCATCTACCAAAAAAGACTTAATGCAGTTAAGTGGTTTTGGAAAAGCAAAAGCTGATAAATATGGAGATGATATTTTAGAAGCCGTTCAGGATTATTGCAGCAGAAATAACCTTGAAAGTAATATGAGGGCTAAAGAAGAATATCCTAAAAAGGAACGAAAAGAGAAACCTCTGGAAGAAAAAACGCCTACAAATATTGTTTCGTACAATTTATTTAAAGAAGGAAAAACAGTAGCAGAAATTGCTAAAGAAAGAAACATGACTGCAGGTACCATTGAAGGACATTTAGCAACTTTTGTGGCAACCGGAGAAATTGATATTAATAAAATGGTTTCTGAAGAAAAACAATTATTGATAAAAGAAGCAGCAAAAATTCATGGTCGGTCAAGTACTAAAATTTTAAAAGATAATTTACCTGAAGATATTAGTTATGGTGAAATAAGAATGGTAATTGCTGCGGAGAAAGCGGAAAGCTAATTGCAGATTTAGATTGAGGATAATTATAGAGACTATTGTGTTATGAAAAATTTTCAATCAGCAATCTCAAAATTAAATTAGAATTATAACGTTTGCCTGATCTGCAGGCATAAATCTAAAATCTGCAATCTAAAAAAACTTCTTGCCTGAAATAAATTATTATCCTACCTTCGCACTTCCAAAAAAAGTTCTTTATTAGAAATCATTAACTGGGAGTTTCGGTAAATGCCGGAACGTTAAAACCAAAAATTTAATTATGGCAAAAGAAATAACAGGCTTTGTCAAGCTCCAATGTAAAGGAGGACAAGCCAATCCTGCACCGCCTATCGGGCCTGCACTTGGTTCAAAAGGTGTTAATATCATGGAGTTCTGTAAGCAATTTAATGCCAGAACACAGGATAAACAAGGGAAGGTACTTCCCGTTCTCATTACAGTTTATGGCGATAAATCATTTGATTTTATCATTAAAACACCCCCTGCTGCTGTTCAGTTAAAAGATGCTGCTAAAATTCAAAGCGGTAGCAAAGAACCTAACAGAAACAAAGTAGGTAAAGTTTCCTGGGCACAGGTTGAAGAAATTGCCAAAGATAAAATGGCAGATTTGAACGCCTTTAGCCTTAACAGCGCTATGAAAATGATTGCCGGCACTGCCCGCAGCATGGGTTTAACCGTAGATGGAAAAGCCCCCTGGGAAAATTAAATTGTAAATGAACTGCATTAATATGCAGATTTAAACTTTTGAAAAAATGATTACTAAAAAAAGAAAAGAAGCCAACGCCAAGGTTGATCAAAATAAAGCTTATTCATTAAAAGAAGCTTCAACATTGGTTAAAGATATTAATACGACTAAATTTGATAGTTCTGTAGATCTTCATATCCGCCTCGGAGTAGATCCTAAAAAAGCAGATCAGGCAGTACGTGGTACTGTTTCACTTCCTCACGGAACAGGTAAAACAAAAAAAGTATTGGTGCTTTGTACACCTGATAAAGAAGAAGCTGCAAAAGCTGCAGGTGCTGATTTTGTTGGTCTGGATGAATTTATCACAAAAATTGAAGGTGGCTGGACAGATATAGATGTGATTATTGCTACTCCTTCTGTAATGCCTAAAATTGGACGTTTGGGTAAAGTGTTAGGACCAAGAAACTTAATGCCCAACCCAAAAACAGGTACAGTTACTAATGATGTGGTAGCGGCCATCAATGATGTAAAGGGCGGTAAAATTGCCTTTAAGGTTGATAAAGTAGGGATTGTTCATGCGTCTATCGGAAGAGTAAGTTTTTCTTCTGAAAAAATTGAAGCTAACAGCCAGGAATTAATTAATGCAATTATTAAATTAAAACCAGCTACTTCAAAAGGAACTTACTTAAAAGGTTTGAGCATGGCAAGTACAATGAGCCCAGGTATTACTATAGACACAAAATCTGTACAGAACTAATTAAAATTATTTGCTTCGGATTATATCTTATAATTCAATAGCGACAAAACAAATAGCATGAACAAAGAACAAAAACAAGAAGTAATAGAAGCTTTGAAAAGTAAATTTTCACAGTATTCTAATTTCTATATTACGGACACAGAAAGTCTTACTGTGGCACAGGTTACTAATCTTCGTCGTCATTGCTTTGATAAGCAGGTGGAAATGAAAGTAGCTAAAAACACACTTATTAAAAAAGCTTTGGAAAGTCTTGATAATGAAAAATATTCAGGAGTTTATGATTCTTTACATAAGGTTACCGCTTTAATGTTTAGCGAAAGCCCTAAAGATCCTGCTGTGATTATCAGTAGTTTCCGTAAATCATTGAATGGAGAAAAGCCGGTTTTGAAAGCAGCTTTCTTGAACGGAGATATTTTTGTTGGAGACAATCAGCTGATTAATCTTACCAAAATCAAGACTAAGAATGAATTGATTGGCGAAGTAATAGGATTGCTGATGTCACCTATTCAACGTGTAATTGGTGCTTTACAAAACAGGCCAGAAACTGCTGAAGCAATAGCTGAACCAGCGGCTGATGTAAAAGTTGAAGTAGTTGCGGAAGCAAAAGCGGAAACTGCAGAAGTACCTAAAGCTGAAGCTACGAAAGTAGCTGATGAAGCACCGAAGACTGATGAAGCAACCTCAACTCCAGAATGAGTTTAGGGAATTAAACAAGGAATTAATTATTCAAATAAAACCCGATAATCCCTTTTTGGGATGTAGGTATCAAATTTTTTTAAAACCCTCCACCGGATCAGTAATAACCTGAAGAGAAGGTGGAAAAAATTAAACTAAAAAATCATGGCAGACGTAAAAGCATTAGCCGAAAACTTAGTAGGCTTAACAGTAAAAGAAGTTCAGGAATTAGCTGAATTCTTAAAATCAGAATACGGCATTGAACCAGCAGCAGCAACTGTAGTTGCAAGTGCAGAAGGTGCCGGAGCAGCAGTAGTTGAAGAAAAAACATCTTTTGATGTAATTCTGAAAGCGCCTGGTGCAAACAAACTTGGAATTGTAAAAATCGTTAAAGAAATTACAGGCTTGGGATTGAAAGAAGCTAAAGATCTTGTTGACGGTGCACCAAAAGCAATTAAAGAAGGTGTAGATAAAGCAACTTCTGAAGAAATTAAAAACAAATTGACAGAAGCAGGTGCTGACGTTGAAGTAGTTTAATTTTCTAAATTACATATTTGAAAAGGCCGGAGTTAATATTTCGGCCTTTTTGCATTCATGCAAACAGAATCCGACGGTCCTTTATTCATAAATTCTAATATTAAGGCTACTGTCAATTAATTTCTGCACCATGCAATCCTTTCTAAAACAAAAAAGGCAGCCAATTTATTGACTGCCTTTAAAAATATTTATTGTTATAAATTTATGGTTCTACAACAATTTTACCTTTCATAGTACCAAAGTGGCCTGGGAAAGAACAAATAAAATCATATACTCCCGGATCTGCAATTTTAAAAGTGATCTCATCACTTTCGCCAGGTCCTAATAATTTAGTGTGTGCAATTATATCTGAAGCCATTGCTGCTGGAATATGGTCCGGCGCTGTTACAGCTGCTTCGCCAAAAGCCTGAACGTCTGTGCCCTGGGCTAAAATAACCACATTATGAGACATAGCTTCTTTAGGAAGTTTGCCTACATTTTTCATGGTTAATTTCACATCCTGACCTGCTTTTATTTTAAACAAGGTCTTATCATATTTCATATCATCCATTCCTTCTATTTGAATATGATCAGTAACTTTTACTGAATCAATTCCGGGAATGTCTGCACCCGGAGCTTCAGCAACAGCAGGTGTTTGTGAAGTTGTTGTATCAGTTGTAGCACTTTGGTTATCAGAAGATCCATTTCCTCCGCAAGAAGCTAAAAATAATACAGTTGCCATTGCAGGCAGTAAGAATAATCTTTTCATGTCTATTTATTTAAATGATTTTTAAGAACTGCAAAACTAAGGCTTATGGGTTATAATAAAATTTAGTAGTTCGTTTTATGACCTTTTAATGATGAATAATGCGGAAATTTATATTAAATTTATCAATAGTTTATCGCAGGTAACCGGGGAAAATATAGAATTATTAATTCAAAATGAAATAATGAGGTAATAATGAAATTATAATTCTTTGATTAAAGAAATTATAAGATTTTTTTTACTTACATTCAATTTCAAAAAAATGCTTACTTTTGCAATCCTTTAATTTTTGGTAAGTATAAAATTGCATTTAAATTTCCATTTTAAAGGCTCTCTCATTTTAAAATATTTTAATTAAAATATGCCTTCAACTAAAGTAGCTCCAGCGCAAAGAATCAGTTTTGGAAAAATTGAACATTTGGCGGAAACTCCCGACCTATTAGGAATACAAATACAGTCTTTTAAAGACTTCTTTCAGTTAGAAACTACACCCGATAAACGTAATGTTGAAGGGTTGTTTCGTGTGTTTAAGGAAAATTTTCCTATAAACGATACACGGAATATTTTCATGCTGGAATTCCTTGATTATTTTGTAGACCCTCCCCGCTATACTATTGAAGAATGTATAGAAAGAGGGCTTACTTATGCGGTTCCTCTAAAAGCTAAACTACGTTTAAGCTGTAATGATGAAGAGCACGTAGATTTTCAAACTATTGTTCAGGATGTTTTCCTGGGTAATATTCCTTACATGACTCCCCGCGGTACTTTTGTAATCAATGGTGCCGAAAGGGTAGTGGTTAGCCAGTTACATAGGTCACCCGGTGTATTCTTCGGGCAATCGGTACATCCAAACGGTACTAAAATCTATTCAGCAAGAGTAATTCCTTTTAAAGGAGCCTGGATGGAATTTGCTACAGACATTAACAATGTAATGTATGCCTATATTGACCGTAAGAAAAAATTCCCGGTTACTACACTTCTTCGTTCTATTGGTTATGAAACGGATAAAGATATTCTTGAGCTATTTGGCATGGCGGTAGAAGTAAAAGCTGATAAAAAAACTTTACATGCAAATCTTGGAAAACGTTTGGCTGCAAGAGTTTTACGTAGCTGGGTTGAAGATTTTGTAGATGAAGATACCGGTGAAGTAGTAAGCCTGGAAAGAAATGAAATAGTATTGGAAAGAGATACTATTTTGGATGAAGATAATATTGCTATGATTCTTGAGCTTGAAGTAAAAAGCGTATTTATTCAGCGTGAAGAGGTAAGTGGTGATTATGCAATTATCTACAATACATTAAATAAGGATACTTCTAATAGCGAAATTGAAGCCGTACAGCATATTTATCGTCAATTACGCGGTGCAGATGCTCCTGATGATGAAACAGCAAGAGGTATTATTGATAAATTGTTTTTCAGTGATAAGCGTTATGATCTTGGAGAAGTAGGCCGTTATAAGATTAACAAAAAGCTTGGGTTAGATTATCCTATCACCAAAAAGGTTTTAACTAAAGAGGACATTATCTCTATTATAAAATACCTCGTATTACTTACCAATGCCAAAAGTGAAATTGATGATATTGATCACCTGAGCAATCGCCGGGTGCGTACTGTAGGCGAGCAATTATATGCTCAGTTTGGTGTAGGTCTTGCCCGTATGGCACGTACTATCCGCGAGCGGATGAATGTAAGAGACAACGAGGTATTTACCCCGGTAGATCTTATTAATGCCAGAACGTTATCTTCTGTTATTAATTCATTCTTTGGTACTTCTCAATTATCACAATTCTTAGATCAAACAAATCCCCTTAGTGAAATCACGCATAAGCGTCGTATTTCCGCTCTTGGGCCCGGAGGTTTAAGCAGGGAGCGTGCAGGTTTTGAAGTACGTGACGTTCACTATTCACATTATGGCCGTCTTTGTACTATTGAAACACCTGAAGGTCCTAATATTGGATTGATCTCTACGCTTTGCGTTCATGCTAAGATAAATGAAATGGGTTTCATTGAAACTCCATATCGTAAAGTACATGATGGAAAAGTGGATATGAAAAAGGTTTATTTCCTGAGCGCTGAAGAAGAAGATTCAGCTAAAATTGCACAGGCAAATGCACCTCTTGATGATCATTCTAATTTTCTTAATGATAAAGTGAAATCGCGCGAAACAGGCGATTTCCCTATACTTGATAAAAATGAAGTGGAATATATGGATGTGGCTCCTAACCAGATTGTTGGTTTAAGTGCTTCATTAATTCCATTCCTGGAACATGATGATGCCAACCGTGCATTGATGGGTTCTAACATGCAACGCCAGGCAGTTCCATTGATTTTGCCACAAGCGCCAATTGTAGGAACAGGGTTGGAAGGAAAAGCAGCGCGTGATGCAAGGATTCAGATCCATGCAGATGGTGATGGTGTTGTAGAATATGTAGATGCCAATGAAATTCATGTTCGTTATAATAGGAATCAGTCGCAAAAGATAGTTAGTTTCGAAAACGACCTGATGATTTATAAACTAACCAAGTTTATTAAAACAAACCAAAGTACTTGTATCAATCTTCGTCCCGCGGTAAAGAAAGGACAAACTGTAAAAGCCGGTGATTTCTTAACTGAAGGATATGCTACCAAAGATGGTGAATTAGCACTGGGTCGTAATCTAAAAGTGGCTTTCATGCCATGGAAGGGTTACAACTTTGAAGATGCTATAGTTATCAGCGAAAAAGTAGTAAAAGAAGATCTGTTTACTTCTATTCATATTGATGAATTTGAGCTTGAAGTACGTGATACTAAATTAGGTGAAGAAGAATTGACTCCTGATATTCCTAATATCAGCGAAGAAGCTACTAAAGATCTTGATCAGAATGGTGTAATAAGAATAGGAGCACATGTAAAAGAAGGTGATATTATTATAGGAAAAATTACACCAAAAGGTGAAAGTGATCCTACTCCTGAAGAGAAATTATTAAGAGCGATTTTTGGTGATAAAGCCGGAGATGCAAAAGATGCTTCATTAAAAGCTCCGAGCGGAACTGAAGGCGTTGTAATAGACAAGAAATTGTTTCAACGTGCCAAGAAAGACAAGAATGGTAAAGTAAGAGAAAAAGCAACATTAGAGAAGATTGATAAAACACATGAAAAGAATGTGAATGATTTGATGGAATTGTTGTTGAATAAGCTTCTGACTTTATTGAAAGACAAGAATTCGGCCGGAGTAAGTAACAATTTTGGTGAAATGCTGATTGGTAAAAATGCCAAATTCACCGCAAAAAATCTTGGGAATATTGACTATCAGAATGTAAATCCTTTAGGATGGACAGGAGAAGCTAAAACTGATGACCATATTAATACTTTGTTGCACAATTACAATATTAAATACAACGAAGAATTAGGTAGATTCAAAAGAGAAAAGTTCAATATTTCAATTGGTGATGAATTGCCCGCAGGCGTTTTAAAATTGGCTAAAGTTTATCTCGCTGTAAAAAGAAAATTAAAAGTTGGAGATAAAATGGCGGGTCGTCATGGAAATAAGGGAATTGTTGCTAAAATTGTAAGGCAGGAAGATATGCCTTTCCTTGAAGACGGAACTCC
>DATCMY010000321.1:0-2862 GCA_036565505.1 Hanamia sp. | reverse complement strand
AAGTACAATTGCGCAAACCAACTATGATTCAATTAAATGCTAAAGTTGGTACTATTCTTTATAAATGATTAGATAATAAATATGTCTTCAAAAAAATTCTTTTGTATAGATGCACACACCTGTGGTAACCCGGTGAGGTTGGTAGCTGGTGGCGGACCATTTTTGATTGGCGACAACATGAGTGAAAAGCGCCAACATTTCTTAAAAGAGTACGACTGGATTCGAAGGGGCCTGATGTTTGAACCTCGCGGCCACGATATGATGAGTGGAAGTATTTTATATCCGCCACATGATGCTGCCAATGATGTTGCAGTACTATTTATAGAGACAAGCGGTTGTCTTCCCATGTGTGGCCATGGCACCATCGGCACCATCACTATTGCCATTGAAGAAGGATTGATAACTCCAAAGACTCCAGGTATCGTTCGCATGGAAGCTCCTGCAGGATTGGTACTGATAAGCTATTTCCAACAAGGTAATAAAGTAAAAAGTGTAAAACTCACTAACGTTTCATCTTATTTAGCAGCTACAGAATTAACTGCTGAATGCCCTGAGTTGGGCGAGTTAATAATTGATGTTTCTTATGGTGGTAATTTTTATGCCATTGTAGATGTACAGAAAAATTTTAAAGGTATTGAACATTATAGCGCCGATAAATTAATTGCCTGGGCCAGAGAATTGCGGAAACGTATAAATGAAAAATATCAGTTTGTACACCCTGATAATCCAACTATCAACGGATGCTCTCATATATTATGGACCGGTGCTGTATTGGATAAAACATCAACTGCACGAAACGCCGTTTTTTATGGCGATAAAGCCATTGATCGCAGTCCATGTGGTACAGGCACTTCTGCGCGTATGGCACAATGGTATGCCAAAGGCAAACTTAAAAAAGGAGATACTTTTATTCATGAAAGTATTATCGGTTCAAAATTTATTGGCACTATTGAAGAAGAAACAACGGTAGCCGGCAAGCCAGCTATCAAACCATGCATAGAAGGCTGGGCAAGAATTTATGGTTATAATACGATCAGCATAGATGATGAAGACGATCCGTATGCTTTTGGATTCCAGGTGTTATAGCCTGTATAAGTTACAGAATATGGTCGTGGGTAAAAAAATCTTTATTTATTAAGCAAAAAAGAATGGAAGCAGTTGTTATTGGCGGAGGAATTATTGGTTTATGCTCTGCCTGGTATTTACAAAAGAATGGATGGCAGGTAACTATATTGGAAAAAGGCGATTTGAAAGACAATTGTTCTTTTGGTAATGCGGGTATGATAGTGCCAAGCCATTTTGTACCACTGTCATCACCGGGCATAGTGGCACAGGGTATTAAATGGATGTTCAACAGTAAAAGCCCTTTTTATGTAAAGCCTGAACTAAGCTGGCGGATGGCTAACTGGGGTATTAAATTTTTACAACACGCCAATAAAAAAAATGTAGATCATGCCGCTCCCTATTTGCGTGATCTTAATTTATTGAGCCGTGATTTATATAAGGAATTGGCAACCATGCCAGGTTTTGATTTTGCCTTGGAGCAAAAAGGAATTATAATGTATTACAAAACCGAAAAAGTGGGCGAAGAAGAAATTCACCTGGCAGAAAAAGCAAGGACATTAGGATTGGATGCAGAAGTTTTGACACCGCAACAGGCACAGCTATTAGAGCCGGAGGTACAACTGGATATATCGGGGGCTGTGCATTACCATTGTGATGCCCATTTATATCCCAACAAATTAATGGAGCAATTAATTCAATCAATTACAGGGAATGGCGGCATAATAAAAACCAATTGCAGTGTTACAAGTTTGGATATAGAGAACTGCCGCATAAAAAGGGTACATGCAAAAAAAGAAAGTTTTTCAGCTGATGTGTTTGTAATAACCGGGGGGGCAAGGTTGCCTGAATTGAGTAAAATGGCAGGTATAAATATTCCCTTAATGCCGGGTAAAGGTTACTCGATCACACAAAATAATCCTGGTAAAAAGCTTACAATACCCGCCATACTTTGTGAGGCAAAAGTCGCTATCACCCCTATGGATGGGCGTATGCGATAAGGCGGTACCATGGAAATCGCCGGCATCAATAATAAGATAAATATCAAAAGGGTAAAAGGTATTATAGAATCTGTACCTAAATATTTTCCAAACCTAAAGGTTGAGTTGCCAGAAACCAGCGATATTTGGTTTGGCTTCCGTCCCTGTTCGCCAGATGGTTTACCCTACCTGGGTGGCAGTAAAAAATTAAAGAATGTAATCATCGCTGGTGGTCACGGAATGATGGGACTAAGTTTAGTCCCTGCTACAGGAAAGCTGGTGGCGGAATTAGCAGGCAGTGAGCCGCTTTCTGTAAAGGCAGATGCTTTTGATCCGGAACGTTTTTCATAGTTGTACATTTTATTATAATGGTGATCTTTGATGTCGGTTTTATTTTTCTTCAAACCACTTATAGCTCCTGGAACAATCAATTTTTATTTCATGAATATAAATGGGGATTGTATTGAATTGCCCTACAAAAAGAGTGAACTCATTCAAATAAGAATTGTTATTGTCAGAAAATATTTCACTCAATGGCATTTTTAAAGAGGAGTTTTCGGGGTTGAATCTTTTCGCTTGTATCGTTTTGAGCTCTCGGTGCCCATTCCAAAACTGAAATTTCTCTTTGAGATGAAAGCTGAATTGCTAACCGAACAGCTTGACCTATTTTGGTTCACCTTTGACGGTTTTAAAAGAAAAAGCCGCTTAAAACTTGCATTTTAAGCGGCTTTTGTAAAGATTGTTCAAGTAGAAGCGGACCGGACGGGACTCGAACCCGCGACCTCCGCCGTGACAGGGCGGCATTCTAACCAACTGAACT
>DATCMY010000320.1:0-3949 GCA_036565505.1 Hanamia sp. | reverse complement strand
ACCCTTGTCTTTTAGTGAAAACAAAGGTTGTTTTACTTTTGGGGGCTCGCCCCCAAAAGATGAACTATGCATTCATTCTTGCCATTTTCTCTACATCATTCTTGCCATTTATCCTGTATCCTTATTTACCAAAAATCCTGTATTCTTATTTACCGTTCACATTTTGTCGATTACAATATTAAGACCCACGCATTTCACCGCACTGCTAAATGCATTTTGACCTACTTGCTTGACCCTTTGACTACCTGTCCTTTCTATATTCACATTCAATTGGTAGGAACCTGATAGTTGTTGGTTCGTAAATAATAAATAGTTAGCCAAACTCTGATCATTGGAATAGAAACGTACGCCCTCATAATTATTGCCGCCTTTATAATTGGCTGTAAAGGAGCTATCTGAACAGTTTTTAAGATAGTGCCATTGAAGGTTATAATTAAAGGATACCAAGGCGTTTGAAGGACTGGAGCCCGATAATGCAGAATCCTTTGGTATTCCACAATTCCAATATAATCTTAGGTAACAGTGACAAACAATATTCACCTGGACAAGCATGCCCCCATATTGTGGCAGAGTAGTATTGGAGATGATATTTGCCACATCTTCTTCAGTGATCGCATATGGCGTTTTTCTGCGGAATTTTTTTGACAGGAAGCCTTACACAGAAGGTTTAGCCCAGTAACGATCCATAAAATACAACGATAGGTATAAGGCATAGAGATTAGGGTTTTAATAAGAGGTTTTGTCCCATTTGTTGTATGGTAGCATAAAAGTGATCTATACCGGCCTGGTCAAGTTGCCGCCGGATTTGCAGGTTGACTTTTTCTATGGCCTGTTTTATGCCCGGAACCAGTTTTCTGCCTCCCTCCGTTAAGAAAACAAAATGTTCCCTTCGATCGGCTGGGTTTCTTTCGATGAATATGTATTCCAATTTGTTTAATTCCTCAATCATAACAACCATACGCGATTTATCAACCTGCATGTGTTTCGTGAGCTCCTTTTGTGTAATGGGTGCCTTTCGGGTAGAAAGAATGAGCATTAGCTCTGCCATGTATTCCGTATGTGGTGCCGGCAATTCTTTGGAAATCGCTTTAATATAGAGTTTGCTTAAACGGCGCAATTCTTTTGATAACAAGATCATCGTAATTCTTTTAAGTGGATAATAAGTAAATACTGAGGTGACTGCGCTTTTGTGGAGAAAAAAAGAATGATCAGGTATCAAATACGAACTGAAAATATAAGCTGCGTGGAGGATGGAAGGTAAGACAAATTCCTTATCCGAAAATGCTGTCTGAGCGGTACCATATTTCCGATGAAAAAAAACAGTATAAAACATGCGGCCATCCGGGTAAATAGTTTTTCGGCATCCCGTGGTTTAGGCGTTTCCGACTTATACGTTCTTTGTAAATAATTTAAGGAATGAGCGGTTGCATTTTCCAGCTTCCTTTTAAAGATAGAATTATAAATAGGATGTGATCTGGATGTTGAAGCTGTGTTTTTGGTGATAAAAAAGATATGGGTCAAAACCACAAACAGATAGATAGCTGTCATTAGCAATACCTGCGCTTGTTTTCTAACTGATATCCGCATAAACAAATATAAATAATTAAAACCTTATCTGTTATAGATTTGGTTTTTCCGGCATTACGATTATTCTATAGAAGCTTTTTATATCCGTAAAGTTTGCGCCTAACATATTTAACGGGGGGAAAGCCATTCCTTATTCACCACCGCCGCGAATATAGCCCACCGCCGGGATAAAAAGAGACTATACAAGCGGGCTAGTTGTATTTTGCTTTTTAGCGGCTTGCCCGTATTCTAAGACTTTGTCAAGTATTATTTTCATCTTATCTCTACACAAAATTCTCATTTTGGCCAGAACCCGTCAAGGGTACATGAACAGCACAGCCACACAAACCTGCCCTTCGCTGCCCTTGACAGAACCCATCCAAAATAAGGGGAGTTGTTTAAGAGTTAAGATGATAAGCTCTAAGCTGCATATTTCATTAGATCCACATAAACAGTTCCTCGGTTAACCACTGCAAACATTCGGGCAATAAGCTTATTACGAATGATATTGAGGGTACTTATTTTATTTTTGCCTTCATTTACCCTTTTCTTATAATATAACTTCAATTCTGGATTGTATGTGCAAGCACAGATGGCTACCATATTGATCAATTTCTTTAATTGCCCGTTTGACAAACTACTAACCCGTGTTTTACCTTTTACACTGGTGCCGGACTGATGCTCAAAAGGAGCCGTACCCACATAACAGGCGAATGGCGAATCGTGTAAAATTATAAGTGTAAGCAATCATATTGGCAGCTAATACAGGCCCCACGCATTTTAATACTGGTAAGTAATTGATAATTTACCTGATTTTTTTCATCACCTTATATAACTATCTTAATCTGACTTTCAATCTTTTTAATTTGCACAGTCAATTGCTGTACTTAGGTTTTATGGATTTGAAACATTCCCTTATAATTCTTTCCATCCAATGACTTCTTTTGTTCTTTTCAAGTAGCCTCAAAGCCACCACGATCACGTACCAGGCGATCTCTTAATATAAGCAAGAATTGAGCCTCTGGCCGGTAATACCTGTCACTAAAGTTTCCCGGTGCAGCCAGGCATATTCAGCAATTCTTTGGGCATCAATCTGGTCGCTCTTACCTTTCCTAATCCCGATAGATTGCTGATCTGAAGGGCAGGAAGCATGGCAAAGGGGTATGTTAGCTTCGGTGAGGTACGTGGCAAGTTTAATAGAATACATGCCTGTATGTTCGAAGGATATAATAACCTGTGTCAGGTCAGAGAGTTTACCATGTTTTTTCACCCATATTAAAAGTGATGTAAACCCTTTTTGTTGTTACTAAATGTTTTGGAAACATTGATTTAGTGCAAGTGGGCATCAATAGTCAGCTTTGATACATCCACACCAATAAATGCTTTGTATGTCATATTTAAGAAATTAATGTGATGTACGGAGACTAAAACCTTTATAAGATCTTATGTCTAATATCCTAATTTGTCATTGACATCGACTTGTGACTCAGAATAGGGACTAATACGGGCGATAGGTCATTAACCTGGGCCTTGACTTGGTTCACCCCATTCTTTGTCAGCAAGATAGTTGTTATTAATATTTACAAAGCAAATCTAAACAGCCTTGACTTTACCCGGCTCCCGCTTTTAGTTGCTCAAATGGTGAAAATGGGATGGTGTGCACTATGGCTGGCGGGGGGGTAGCCACTAATGTTTTACTAAAATCCAGTCATTAAAATTGTATGGTAATGTAATATTTCGTATCTTTATATCGTAAGATTTGTAAATAATCTGCATCAAAAAGTGGTTAGTAATTCGGTGCGTAGTACATCGACAATCATATAAAGTATTGTAAGACAATGGGTTAGTAATCGTGTTCGATTCCCCAACCGGCATGACCGATGAATTTGCTGAAAAACTGAAGGCCGTACTGGCATTGCAGCCCAACATCATTACGAACGACCGTTTGAAGCGGCCTGATTTTCCGGGCGATTACAAAACGCCGGAGCAAAAGATACCCAAATTGAGCGAACTGGATGGCAAAGATTGGGAAACCTGTATGACCATGAACGGTACATGGGGGTACAAAAGCTACGATAATAACTGGAAAACTCCGGAAACCTTAATCCGCAACCTGGTGGACATTGCTTCAAAAGGAGGCAATTATTTATTAAACGTTGGACCTGATGCATTAGGTCAATTCCCCCAGGGAAGTATTGATGACCTGAAAGCTATAGGCGCCTGGATGAAAATAAACAGCGAAGCTATTTATGTCACTACGGCCAGCCCGTTAGCACCATTGGCCTGGGGCCGCTGCACTAAAAAAGTGGAGGGCGATAAAACCATACTTTATCTTTCTGTATTTAACTGGCCAACTGATGGAAAACTGGTTGTTCCGGGGTTA
>DATCMY010000319.1:0-33462 GCA_036565505.1 Hanamia sp. | reverse complement strand
TCATTTAAATCAACACCGGTTAATTTAAGTATCAGAAAATGAATGTAGGAGTTGGAACGATCATGATAACCAAGTTTTTCCCTTACATCCCAGTGCCAATCAGTACAAAAGCAATAACCCCAGCCGTACCAGATGCCGAGTATAAACCAGGAAAAAGCGGTCAGCGACATGGTAATCAAATGCAGTCTCCTGGTTTTTGGAAAAATCCATCCCACCACATTGAATACTGTAAATAAAGTATGAAATACAAAGAAGAAGATATTGAGGAACTGGTACCACATCAGGCAAATATGAAACTTCAATGAAGCTATTAAAAATTCGTTTTTAGAAAAAGAATGAATATTATTTTATCTGGCAGCATCTAATATAATTTCAAGTTCCTTAATCAATGGCACCTGCCCTTTATTAATTTTTTTCTTCGCCCCATCCATTGTAAACCATGCAGCCTTATCAACTTCGGGAAATGATTTTGTTATTCCGGATTTTGGAGGCCATTCCATTTCAAAAATATTGCTTTTAATTTCCGCTATATTGAAATCACCTTGCAATGCCCATGCATAAGTTACTTTGCCTCCTTTTTGTTTTACAGGAGATAATTCAATAAATTCTCCTGCGACTTTTATTCCTAATTCTTCTTCCATTTCTCTTATTGCTGCATGTAACGGATTTTCTTCATCATCAAATTCTCCTTTTGGGACAGACCATGCACCCAAATCTTTTTTTACCCAGAAAGGTCCGCCGGGATGAACTAATAACACTTCCGGCAAATTATGATGATAACGATATAAAAGAATACCTGCACTTTTTTTTTGCATTTGAATAATGAGTTTTTTTCATTTACCCACACTGCCTAAATATTGTTGGAGTGAAATATTACCTTGTAAATGTACAACGACATAGATAATGAAAGCGGTACTTCAGCCAGGATTTTCAGGATATCATTTTTACTTCTTGAAAATAGGCAGAAAAACCTATTTATTTAAATATAAAAAGTTAGATTTATAATACCATTAGAAAGAAAGAAAATGAAAAGTGCAATTGCTATTGCTGCTCACCCAGATGATATTGAATTGATGATGGCGGGAACGCTATTGTTACTAAAGAAAGCAGGATATGAAATTCATTATATGAATCTTTCAGGTGGCGATTGCGGCAGTATAGAATATCCTGCTGCTGATATAAAAAAAATAAGACTTGCAGAAGCTAAAAATGCTGCTCAAATTCTTGGCGCTCATTTTCACCCACCCTTCTGCAATGACCTGGAAATATTATATAATGTAAAAATACTTAAGCAGCTTTCTTCAGTTATCCGTGAGGTAAAACCAAATATTGTTTTGACACATTCACCGGAAGATTATATGGAAGATCATATCAATACCTGTAGATTAGCTGTAACGGCAAGCTTTGCACGTGGTATGCGCAATTTTGAAACAATTCCTAAGCGACCCGTTGACAATTATGATTGTACCATTTACCATGCATTGCCGCACACATTAAGAGATAATTTTCGGCGCCGCATTATACCCGGTGCATTTGTAAATACAAGCTCAGTACAGGGAACAAAGTTAGAAGCATTGAGGGCACATAAGAGCCAGCAAAACTGGCTGGATGTAAGCCAGAAAATGAATTCGTACCTGCAGGCAATGGAAGATATTAGTTTAGAAGTTGGAAAAATGTCTAAAGTGTTTAAGCATGCAGAAGGATGGCGAAGGCATTTACATGTTGGATTTTGTGGCGCTGATGATGATCCTTTTAAAGAGTTAGGTAACGATTATTTGATTAATAAAGAATACGAAGAAAGGCTGGATATAGTGTGAAGAATTGTTGTCTAATGTTGTTCTTTATTCCTGTTTATATTTTCTTTTTTCCATAATTTAAAATAGAAATATTATGCCCCGTAAATTAAGTTCAATTGCTCCCGGTTGGTGGGATTACACAACATTGGATAGCAACATTATTGAAGAAGTTGCACAGCTTACACCTGAAAAAATGCTTCAACTTTCAAGACCTGGTTTTAAAGTGGTGATGTACGATACACTGGAAGATTTTTATCTTGCAGAAGCGCTTGAATATGTTAGGGCCTGGCAACAGTCTACTCCTGATAATCCTGTTGGAATTTGCGGCCCTATTGGTCCAACAGAACAATTGCCCCTGGTTGCACGCATCATTAACGATCTCAATATTTCTGTTAGATCTGCCCATTTCTGGGGCATGGATGAATGGTTCATAGATGGAAAAGAAGCATTGCCTGATCATCCTTTATCTTTTGAAAAAGCAGATAGGGAACTTTGTTTTAACCGCATAAAAAAAGAGCTGGTAATGCCTGATGAAAATTTACATTTCCCAAAAGCAGATACAACGGCTTACCGCAAAAGTTGGGATGGTGTTCGATGCGCGGTGATGCAGGGCGGGCAGGGAGATATTAAGCATTGGGCATTTAATGATCCTCCAAAACGTGAAGGTAAATACACAGATGATCCGCCACCGCCTGAAGAGTATCGCAAACTTACTACCCGTGTTGTTGACCTGCATCCAATCACCATCGCACAAAATGCACGTACATCCGGCGGAGGAAACATTACGCTGGTTCCGACCAAAGCAATTACTGTAGGGCCAGTTGAGACTTGGATGGCAGACAAGGTTTCCATCTGGCACGCAGGCATGCATGATAATCCTTTTGGCCAGAGGCTTACCACTTATATGATCTCTAAAAATATTACAGATACCTCTGTGCCTATGTCGCTTTTGGCGGATCATCCCAATGTGCAATTCAACTTTTATCGTCCGGGGATAGGCGATTGCTCTGTTGTAATGCATTAATAACAATTGAACATTTAATTATTTTATTTAAATAAAACCATTATGAAAAAAGCCACGATTGCAGCCCTGTTTATTCTAATGTTCCTTCATGGAATTAGTCAGGAAAAAGAAAGTACTGTTTCATTAATTCCTATACCCGTTTCTATGCAAACCGGGAAGGGAAATTTTATGTTTAAAAAATCTGCGTTGATTGAACTCTCCTCAACCAACACCGATGCAAAAAGAGTGGCGGGTTTTCTTTCTAAAAAATTATCTGTTGCAACAGGATATAAAATTCCTGTAAAGGTTGTGAATGCTGCATCTCATGCAGGCGGCAATATTTCTCTTGCAATTGTGCAGGATGCGACACTGGGCAATGAAGGTTATAAATTAATCGTGAATCCAAACTCTGTTTTGTTATCTGCCAATAAACCGGCAGGCTTGTTTTATGGCATGCAAACGCTTGTGCAATTATTACCAAAAGAAATTGAAAGCAAAACCGTAGTCAATAAAAAAACATGGACTATTCCATCTGTAACTATCACTGATTATCCCCGCTTTGGCTGGAGGGCATTGATGTTTGATGTGAGCCGCCATTTCTTTACAAAACAGGATGTAAAAACCTTTATCGATAATATGGTGCAGTATAAGTATAACCTGCTGCACCTTCATCTTACAGACGACCAGGGCTGGAGAATAGAAATAAAAAGTCTGCCCAATCTTACCAGGGTAGGTGCATGGCGTGCGAAACGAGAAGGAGCCTGGGGTAACACTAAAGCTCCAGACCCAAGTGAACCTAAAACTTACGGTGGCTTTTATACACAGGATGATATAAAGGAAATTGTTCAATATGCCAAAGACAGGTTTGTAAATATTTTACCCGAGATTGATGTACCAGCACACAGTATGGCAGCAGTGGCTTCTTACCCAGAATTATCATGTACACCCGGTACTTATGCCGTAAACGCCGGTGAAGAATTCCAGGTATGGGGTAAAAATGGAAACCAGGCATTAATAGATAATACCCTATGCCCGGCCAATGAAAAAGTGTATGAATTTTTAGATAAAGTATTCACTGAAGTTGCTCAATTATTCCCCTTTGAATACATACATATTGGAGGAGATGAAGCAGCCAAAAATTTTTGGGAAAAAAGTGATGCAGTAAAAGCATTAATGCAAAAAGAAGGATTAAAAAATATGGAAGAAGTGCAGAGCTATTTTGTAAAACGGGTTGAAAAGATCATACAATCGAAAGGCAAAAAAATGATGGGGTGGGATGAAATACTGGAAGGAGGTTTAGCTCCTGAAGCTTCTGTTATGAGTTGGCGGGGAATGGCTGGTGGTATAGAAGCTGCAAAGCAGGGGCATCATGTAGTAATGGCGCCAATGGATTATACTTATGTTGATCTCATGCAGGGTGATCCCTTTGTTGAACCCCCGGAATTTGCTTCCCTACTCTTAAACCAATCTTATAAGTTTGAACCCGTACCTGAAGGTATTGACCCAAAACTCATCCTTGGTGGAGAAGCCTGCTTATGGAGTGAACACACAACCAATATGAGGGCGGCTGGCTATTTATTATGGCCAAGAGCCTGGGCGGTGGCAGAATCAGTTTGGTCTCCAAAAGAAAAAAAGAATTGGCCCGACTTTGTAACAAGGGTAGAACACCAGTTTGAGCGAATGGATGTTGCAAAAATTAAATATTCCCGCAGCATGTACGACCCTGTGTTCAAAGCTTCTGTTGATGAAAAAGGGCAATTAAAAGTTGAATTGGAAACAGAGGTTCCGGGCCTTGAAGTTTATTATTCATTTGACGAAACGAATCCGGATGAATTTTATCCTAAATATGAGAAACCTTTAGTCGTTCCTAATGACGCCTTACATTTAAAAGTAATTACTTACAGGAATGGCAAACCCATAGGCAAACAAATTAATATGCCCATTGAAGAGTTACTAAAAAGAACTAAAACTAAAAAAGGCTAAGCATCATAATCATAAAAAACTAATTGCAATTCAATGGAAAAAATAATTAAGAATAGTTCTTCAAAAAGCTATGGTCCAATGATCATTATTGGATCGTTATTCTTTGTTTTTGGCTTTGTTACCTGGGTTAATTCCGTATTAATTCCCTATTTCAAATTAACTTGTGCCTTAAGTGTGAAAGAAGCCATGCTGGTGGCTTTTGCATTTTATATCAGCTATTTTGTAATGGCTATTCCTTCCTCGTTTATCCTTAAAAAAACAGGCTATAAAAATGGAATGATGCTTGGACTGTTTGTTATGGCAGTAGGTGCCATGATTTTTGTTCCTGCTGCCGCTACAAGAACTTATAGTATTTTCCTTCTTGGTTTATTTGTAGAAGCGGCAGGTTTAACTCTTTTACAAACTGCAGCAAATCCTTATATAACTATTCTAGGTCCAATTGAAAGCGCTGCATCACGCATAAGTATTATGGGGGTTTGTAATAAAGTAGCGGGTGCCATTGCACCATTGTTATTGGTTGGAGCAATTATTAAAAATCCTGATGAAATCGACCAGGTAAAGGCACAACTATTAACGATGATGCCTGCTCAGCAAGGCGAAGTATTAAACGAGTTGTCTTCACGTCTCATCTTTCCTTATGTTGTAATAAGCATCGTATTGATTGGACTGGGGCTGTTGATCAAACTCTCTCATCTTCCTGATATTAATGATGAAACATCTAATGCGCTTCCATCTTCATCAGAGCTTCAACAAAGTAAAAGCCTTTTTCAACACAAGCATCTTTTATTAGGTGCTGTTGCCATATTTTGCGGGGTAAGTGTGGAAGTACTGGCAGTAGACTCTATCATTAATTATGCGCAGTACACAGGGTTGTCTTTCCGCGATGCAAAATATTTTGCTACCTATACGCTGCTCATAATGGTGGTTAGTTATTGTATCGGCATTTTCACCATACCTAAAATAATAAACCAAAGAAAAGCTTTAATGCTATCCGCAATTATTGGGATTCTTTTTACCATCATGGCGTTGTTGATAAAAGGACCTTCATCAGTTTGGTTTATTTCTTTGCTTGGTTTAGGCAATGCCTTGTTGTGGCCTACTATCTGGCCACTCTCCCTGGAAGGGCTTGGCAAATCAACCAGCAAGGGTTCTGCTTTATTAATCATGGGCGTTGTTGGAGGGGGTCTTGCGCCTTTGGTGTATGGTGCCATCAGCGATGCTGCCAACCCCCAAATTGCTTACAGTATACTTATCCCTTTTTATTTATTCATCCTGTATTTCTCTGTATCAGGTTATAAAGCAGGCAAGGTAAAATATGCAAATGCAGAAGGTTGATTAAGTATTTTTTTGATACCGGCTACTACATTTCATAGCATCGCCTATGTGTAATATTCTTATGCATTTGATTTACTATTTCTCATATCAGCGCTTATAATAATTTCAAACAAAACCAAACATTTTATATTGTATACAATAACCCTGGTAGAAAATTATGCAATTAACTTTTCGCCCGGTGTTTTATTATTCTATCCACAAAAGCCAACAATATACCAACCGCCATTAATCCATATCCCAGCCATCGCTCTTCACCAAAAATTATCCCCTCCAAAACAAGCCCAAAGGCCAACGATGCAAGGGGTGATAATTTTTGGCGCTGACGAGCAGGCTTAATTAAAAATGCAAAAATAACAATAGCGACTAAGGCCAACTATTGCAATAAGTAAATAAACGGTTGAGGGATTCATAATCCATATTTTCATTTCTTCTTCTCCAAAATATAATTCAACAAACTCTTTAACGTAGCAATCTTTCCATAATCTTGTTCAGGCGTTTCCACGCCCAGCTTTTCATCAAGTTCAACAATAAAGCGCAAGGCATCAAAAGAATCAATTTCTAATTTTTGCCTTATATTATCATCCGGTTGCAGTTGCTCCGGTTCAGTATCAGGAGCAATTTGTTTCAGTAACTGAAAAATGATTTGTTTTATTTCTGTTTCATTCATAGTATCAATTTTTTGCACCATAAAATGCTGCTCCTAATAAAGCGGATTTAGTATTCAAAATAATTTTTACCGGAACCTTTTCAAGCAAATAATTCAATCGCCCGCTTTGGCAAAATGGGCCATTGAAAGCATAGTTCTCAAACAATGAAACAATTTGCGGAGCAATGCCACCACCTATAAATAATCCACCGGTTGCTTTTAATTTTAAAACAAGGTTGGCTGATTCATATGCAAGATAACGAATGAATAAAAGCATCGTTTCTATACAAATTTCACTTTGCATCGCATGCTGACTAATTACTGCTGCTGCATCATCATTTATAAATTTCTCTTTCAGCCATCCAGGTTCTTCTCTTTTCTTTTCATCCCGAAGGAATTCATAAATATTTACAATACCATGGCCGCAAACCAAACGCTCCCAACTTACGTGGCCAAATTTTTTCTGCAAAAAAGTATACAACTCAAAATCAAATTCATTGCGCGGAGCAAAATCACTATGCCCGCCTTCTGTTGCAAATGGATGATAATAATTTCCGTCCCAATAAAGTCCAGCTTCGCCCAAACCCGTACCGGGCGCAATTACTGCCGCATTACCAACAGGAGCATCATTGCCTTTATGTATCATTACAACATCTTTTTCATTCAACATTGCTAATCCAAAAGCAGTAGCTTCCAAATCATTAATAAGTTGAACATTCTTAACCTTGAAATGATTGGATAATTCAGCACTGTCTATTTCCCAATTAATATTAGAAAGCTTTGCATGGCCATTCAATACAGGACCCGCTACACCAAAACAAATCGAATCCGGAAGTGGTAGAATATCCCGGGTAAATGCATCAGTAAGTTCAATAATATTATTGTACTCATTGGATTTATACTTCGCCTCATGTAATGAAGCCACATGGTCTCCTTCTACTTTGAAAAGGGCAAGATTGCTTTTGGTGGCACCAATATCACCGGCGAGTACAATAGTGCTCCTGCCACTTGCTTTACTTTCCTTCGACTTATAAAATGGTAACAACATAATATATTGTTGAAAATTTATTAATAATTATTCGGAGCTATAGCAAATCCGGCTTACCCAGGTAATTCTTTATTGCCATTAAAAAACGACTGCCTGTTGCTCCGTCCGTTGCACGATGATCAGCAGATAAACTAACGGTAAGTACCGGACGAACATCCAGCATACCTGAATCTGCCCAAGACTGCTCGGCAATGCTGCCAAAACCAACTATGGCTACCTGCGGCGGATATATTACTCCAAAGACTGTTTCCACATTTCCTTCACCCAAATTAGTGACTGTAATAGTTGATTCACTTAATTCGGAGCTTCTCAGTTTCATTGCCCTCGCTCTTGGAATAATATCATTCAGTGATGCCATCATTTCATCCAATGATTTTTTGTCCGCATCATGAATAGCAGGTATCATTACACCCCCGGTTCGCAGCGAAACAACAAAACCAATATTGATATCTTTTTTTTGCTGCAAACCATTTTCCCAATAACCATTTAAATCGGGCACTTCCAATAATGCTTTTGAAACGGCTTTCAATAATAATACAACCGGCAATAAACGTTGTTTTACTGTTCGTTGTTTATTGGCTTCGGTAAGCCAGGCCAATGCCTTGCTCATATCCACTTTTGTTTCTAAATAATAGTGAGGTATTTCGCGGTTTGATTTACTCATAGCCGCTGCTACCGCCATGCGTATGCTTTCTGTGGCAATAATTTTCTTTTCTTCTTTTGGCGCCATCTTTTCTACAATGGCTCTTTCTACATCTTCTTTTGTAATAGCGCCGCCTTCACCAGTCCCTTTCACACTGGTCAAATCGACTCCTTTTTCTGTTGCAATTCTTTTGGCCAATGGCGATGCTTTTATGCCATGAAGCATTTCAGAAACTATCATTTTTTCAATGATCTCTTTTTCTTCAACAATTTTTTCAGGTATTTTTTCTTCTTTCTTTACCCCTTCTTTATCTGAGGCAATTAACGCCATTACTGTACCTACAGGTACTTTTTCATTTTCTTTAATCAGTAATTCGCTAATCGTTCCTTCATCAAAAACTTCAATATCGATTAATCCTTTTTGAGTTTCCACGACAGCAATTATATCCCCTCTCTTTACCAGGTCGCCCGGTTTTACCAACCATTCCGTTAATGTACCGGCTTCCATATCGGCACCCAAACTGGGCATTTGAAACTTAATCACGTTGTAGCATTTTTTTTACCTTATTAATAATATCATTTGGCTGTGGAATAGACGCATCTTCCAAATGTTTGGGATACGGTATTGGTACTTCTACCCCACCCAACCGTTGTACCGGAGCATCCAGTTCATAAAAAACGTTTTCCATAATTCTGGCACTTACTTCCGATGATACATTTACAGAACCCCATGCTTCCTCCACCAGCAATACTCTATGCGTTTTCTTAATTGAATTAAAAATAGATGTGTCATCCAACGGACGCAATACCCTCAAATCAATTACTTCCGCATCAATACCCATTGAGGCCAATTCTTTCGCAGCATCCAATGCTTTGTAAACAGCAGCTCCATAAGTGATGATAGAAATATCTTTTCCTTCATGAATTACTTTTGCATTGGTAATATTTACTGCACCTGCATTAGCAGGAATCTCTGCTTCATTGTTTAACAGAAATGTGTATTCGAAAATAATTACCGGGTCAGGGCTTTGCAAAGCTGTTAACAACATTCCTCTTGCATCTTCATGTGTGCCTGCAGATAATACTTTCAATCCGGCAATATGAGCAAATAATGGTTCCCAACTGTGTGAATGCTGAGCGGCTAATTGCCTGCCGATACCACAACTCATTCTTATTACCACAGGCACATTTATTTGCCCTCCTGACATATGTAATAATGTAGCTGCATTATTCACAATCTGATCCATGGCCAGTAGACTAAAATTCACTGTCATTACTTCCACAATTGGTCGCATGCCATTTAAAGCAGCGCCAATCCCTGCACCTACAAATCCTGATTCAGATAAAGGAACGTCCATGATACGTTCGGGGCCAAACTCCTGCAACAATCCTTTACTCACCGCAAAAGCGCCACCATAGCGACCCACATCTTCCCCCATCAGAAAAACTTTTTCATCTTTCTGCAAAGCATCACGTATGGCCTGTTTGATGGCTTCCCGATAAGTAAGTTTTATAGTGTTATTTTCCGGCATTTATTTTCTTTTTATCTTTCATCTTCAAAAAATTATTAACACCTTTCCTTCATAATTAATTTCACAAATGGACGGATATATAAATGACAGTTTTAGAAAATTGATTACTGTTAACAATCGCTACCTGGCCATAAATGAAATTCTATTTGATTAAAAAATTCATCTTCAAACTGTATTTGTTCTCCACCTTTTCAGATTAGGCAAACAACTAACTGCCAAATTAATTGCCTCTTTATCCATTTTCATATTAGTCATTTGTTCCTTCACCAATATTTTCATTTGCTCAAGGGTCATCCGGGGATTGGTGAACTGACCATTTTCATAACAATATTTGCAGTACTTCTTTTTTTTAGAGCCATCTTTTTCTGTACCCATTAATTCCGGGTTATCAAGTGGCATACTGCAACTCTGGCAAAATTTATTATTCTCCATAATTATATTATTTTGGTAATTCAGAATAAACAAACCTGGTAATTTCTTCCACAGGTTCCCATGTACCTGCTTCTGCAAAATCAACTGCCCGTTGTACTTCATCTTCAACTTTTTTATTTAGCTCTTCCATATTGTTTTGTGTTATTATATTTTGATCCATTAATAGTTGTTGCAGTTTTGGAATAGGATCTCGTTTTTTCCATTCCTCCACTTCGCTTTTTTCACGATAAAGTTCTGCATCAAACATGCTGTGTGCACGAAAGCGGTAGGTGTTGCAAACCAGGAAAAATGGTTTACCAGTTTTTCTTACTTTTTCTGTCGCATCTTTTGCCGCATGTTCAACAGCCAATACATCCATGCCATCCACCATAGCTGTTTCTATTCCGTAAGCAGGACCTTTCTTTTCTATCTCTATTACTGAATGTGAATAGCGAACGGCGGTACCCATGGCATACAAATTATTTTCACACACAAACAAAACAGGAACACTCCACAATGCGGCCAGGTTCATCGCTTCATGAAATTCACCTTCTGCGGCAGCGCCTTCACCAAAAAAACAACAGGTAATATTATTTAGTTGTTGTTTCTTAGAAGCGAGCGCCATACCAACGGCCATGCCTAAGTGCCCTGCAACGATAGCATTGCCTCCATAAAATTTTTTCTTAGCATCAAACAAATGCATGGAACCACCGCGGCCACGGCTGCAACCTTCCAACTTGCCATACATTTCTGCCATGATAACTCCGGCATCAATACCTCTTGCCAATGCATGGCCATGTTCACGGTAGGTACAGAGTACATTATCTTCTTCAGTTAAAGTCTGCATAACGCCCACTGCTACTGCTTCTTCCCCTACATACAAATGCAGAAAGCCACGGATTTTTTCTTTGGTGTACAATTCTGCACTCTTCTCTTCAAACCTTCTGATCAGCATCATTTGATATAAGAGCCTGGTGCCAAAATCTTTTTCTATTGGTTGAGCTGGTTGTATAATTGTTGCTTGCTCCATAAAATAATTACTAAGATTGTTCTAATGTTGAAATATCTCCTTCAGGTAATCCCAACTCTCTTGCCTTCAATAATCGTCGCAATATTTTTCCGCTTTTTGTTTTGGGCAAAGCATCTATAAAGGCAATTTCTTTCGGCGCCACTGCAGAGCCTGATTTTTTTCTTGCATAAGCTATGATATCCAGTTTCGTTTTTTCATCCGGGGAAAACCCTGATTTCAATACTACAAATGCTTTTACCAATTCACCGATCATTGGGTCAGGTTTGCCTATCACGGCCGCTTCAGCCACAGCGGGATGTTCCATCAATACACTTTCCACTTCAAATGGGCCTACCATATGGCCCGAAGTTTTTATAATATCATCTGCTCTACCAACAAACCAGAAATAACCATCTTCATCTTTTTTTGCCAGATCACCGGTGAGATACCAATCACCACGAAAACATTTTTTATAGCGTTCCTCATCATGCAGGTATGCCCGAAACATTGAAGGCCAACCTTTTTTCAATACCAAATGACCTTGTTTATTGGGCGCTGTTATCATATTTAATCCGGCATCTGTCACTTCAGCTATTGCAGCTTCTACTCCGGGCAAAGGTTTCCCCATACTGCCGGGCTTTACTTTCATTGAACGATAATTGGCAATCATAATTCCGCCTGTTTCTGTTTGCCACCAGTTATCCAATATGGGCATTCCAAACATTTTTTCTCCCCACACAACAGCTTCTGCATTTAGTGGTTCACCCACACTGCAGATCAACCGCAGGTGTTCCAAATTATAATTTTCCTTAGGTAAAATATCCATTCGCATTAGCCTGCGAATGGCTGTTGGAGCCGTGTACCAAACATTTACTTTTTGTTTTTCCAAAATGGAATACCATCTTGCCGCATCAAATTCTTCTTCATCTACTATATTGGTGACACCATTTACCAACGGTGCTATAATTCCATACGAAGTGCCTGTAACCCAGCCAGGATCGGCTGTGCACCAGAAAACATCTCCTTCATGAAAATCGAGAACATACTTGCCGGTGGTGTAATGCATCAACACGGAATTATGTACATGCAATGCGCCTTTAGGCATGCCTGTAGTACCACTGGTAAAATGCAGTAATGCAGGATCTTCCGGATCAGTAAGTGGAATAATAAATTCATCATTCGCTTTTTCCATTAACCCGGGAAGTGATAAAATTTTATTATCAATATCAGGTTCCACATCTGTCAATAAAATATATTGGAGCGATGGTAATCTATCCAGCAACTGTTTTACTTTTTTTTCAAATAAAGCTCTGGTGGTAACTAACACCTTTGCATCTCCTTTGCGCAGCCGCTGAAACACTGGATCAGGGCCAAACACAGAATACAATGGGCAAAACACTGCCGTCGTTTTTAAAGTTCCCAATGCAGCAATATATAATTCCGGAATTCTGCCTGTCAGGGCAAAAACCTTTTCTCCTTTGTTAACCCCAAGCATTGTCAACACGTTGGCAAAACGCGAACTAAGTTTATTTAAATTCTCGTAAGTAAAATCTTTTATTGTATAATCTTTCTGTATGCATCGAAGTGCAACGGTATCCTTTAATTCTCCGGTAGCATGCCTTTCTATTGCTTCGTATGCAATATTCAATCCCTTATTAACAGGCAATCCATTCAGTAAATGTTGTTCATCCTGCCAGTTGAAGGAACTGCTAAGAGTTCCGTAATCCTTTAAGTTGGGAGTATCGGGCTTGGCTAATATTGTTGCAGATAAGTTATCCATCAATCATTCTTTTTCTTTAGTGTCCCTGATAAAAAATTATAGCAGGTAAACTTCACATCAATATATTCTTTCTCTGCAGCCTGCATCTTACTACGCAATTCAACCTGCCGCTTTTCTGTTTCAGTATTAATTAACCTATCATCAAGCAAAGTACTGTCTGATTTTAGTGCTTGCCCCTGTTGCTGAATATCAATTTGTATCCGGTAAAATTTATCGCCAACCTTGTTTAGCAAGGCTTGATGTTCTTCTACCCTCTCTGCAATTCCTACAATTGAATTTCGCCTGATCACTTCACCTAGTTTTTGCGTGAACTCATCCATTTCATTTTTATAAAATACTATTGAATTGTTCCAATCCAAAAGTTCATCTGTATAATATTCCGAAATAGTTGTTGCCATATTTTTTTATAATTAAAATTATCTACAATTATTTACCATTTCTCCCAATGAATATTTTTTTCATCGTACTTATCCTGGGAATTTTCCACACCGATTGGGTAGCCAACAGGAATTACATTCAGCGGAATTACATTTTGCGGAATATTAAGTTCTTTCCTTACAAAATCCATTAATTCTTTATTAGGATAAACAGCTGTCCATACTGCACCCAAACCCAATGCTTCAGCAGCTAACAAAATATTTTCGCTTGCGCAGGTGCAATCCAATATGGCAAATGCTTCACTGCTCATGGCTGCTTCATCAGGAACCGCGCAGACTACAATACCTGTTCCTGCTTTGACAAGCATTTTGGCAAATGGTAATCCATCAGCCAATGATTGCAATTTGACTTTATCTGTTATTACTATAAATTTCCATGGCAGCAAGTGAATAGCTGCAGGAGCAGCCATAGCTGCATGAAGCAGCCTATCAAGATATTCTTTGCTAACCGGCTCACCTGTATAGCTGCGTACACTTTTTCTTTCGTTAATGACGCTCAGTGCATCTTTAATCATAACAGTTTCCATATACCATTATTTAATTGCTTTGATCAGAACAAATGAACCTTCCCCATATCCTGGCTTAGCCGGTTCAAGTTCTTTTATATCATCCAATGCATGAAACAGCGTTTGGGAATATTGCAAATTTTTAAAACCCAGTTGTTTTAACTCTAAAGTGATTCGATTTACACTATAAAAATTTGCTTGCCTGTAAAAGACACTTTCCGGTTTACGCTGCTCATAAAATTTTCCTATAATACTTTCTTTATCAATAAATCCTACGATCAATGATCCACCGTTTTTTAAAACCCTTTGAGCTTCGCGGAAGGCAACAGTTAAATCGTCAAAATAACTGATACAGAAAACCATCAACACAAAATCGAAGTGCATATCTTTATAAGGCAAATTTTCTGCTTTCGCAGACAAAACTTCTATACCTTTTTTTAAAGCCAATGCCCGCATATTGGGCGAAGGCTCAATGCCTTCTTTAATGCCTAATTCCTTTGCAAAACGACCAGTGCCTAAAGCAACTTCAATCCCGTAAATATTATTCCCGCCAGGCAATAATTCCCTGATCGCTTCTACTTCACTTTTGAATACAAAAGGATATTTTTCATACCATTGCTCATATTCGGCAACATGTTCATTGAAAGGGAGTGTTTTATTCATAATAAAAAAATTAAGTAATTAACTTACCAAAACTAAAAACAGACTTGCTCCGCATCTATGACGGCTATTAGCCAGTATTATGACAGTGATCAAAAAGAATTTGTCCTTAACCAAAAAATATTAGCTTTTACCTGGAGTTTTGTTTTCATCAGGCAAAATATTTTTCTTTGAAATGAGTGATGATAATCATGTTATTTAATGAAATTGGTCATTCCTGCGATGTATTGGCACGTTTACCTTTAAGTACAATTAATAATACATTTTATGAAAAGTAAAAAAATATTCAGCGAAGAATTGCTGACCATGCAAAAGGAAAAAGGAAAGATCTGTGTTTCCATTATTGTTCCAACACACCGGCTCTCGCCCGACCGAAGAGTAGATAAATTAGAAGTAGAAAGAGCCATAGATAAAGCAAAGCAATTTCTTGAATTCAAATATGCAGCATCTGAAATAAAGCCATTGTTACAGTCCCTTGACGAATTGTATCAGGATATTGATTTCACACACAATTCGGATGGATTAGGATTGTATGTTTCTCCCAATATAAAAAAAGCAGTTCAATTTCCTTCTCCGGTAGAAGAGAAAGTGATGGTGGGCGATAATTTCGAAATGCGCGATTTGATGTATAAATTGAATTATGCGAATCCTTATTTTGTTTTACTGCTTACCGAAAAAGATGTAAAGCTTTTTGAAGGAACCTGGGATAACCTGACTGAAATCAACGATAAGAATTTTCCCAAAGAATACCATGAAGAATACATTTATAATCCACCCAGCCCGGGTACTTCTTATGCCGGGTATGCCCATGTTAAAAGTTTTGAAAAAGACAAACCCGCATTGGAAGAAATTCGGTTCAAAGATTTTTTTCGCCAGGCAGATGAATCTTTGAATGATTACTTAATGAATATAGCACCATTGATAATTCTGGCCCCTGAAGAGGAACTGGAATGGTTCGAAAAAATCTCGAAACATAAAAAACAAATCGTCAAAAAAGTCGCCGGTAGTTATAATTATTCCAATCAAAAAGAGCTTGCGGATATTGTGTGGCCGCCTATGCGTTTGCACTTCGATAATGAAATAGAACAATTAATAAAAGAGTTTAAAGAAAAAATTGGCGAAAACCACGGTATCAGTGGCATCCAGGAAGTATGGAAGGCCGCTAAAGAGGGAAAGGCCTTTAAATTGCTGGTGGAAAAAGATTATCGCAAAGCCGGCTTTGTTGATAAAGATGCCTACCATCTATATCTTCATACACCACAAAAGCCACACACAATTTTAGCAGATGCAGTGGACGATGTTATTGAAATGATTTTAGAAAAAAATGGCCAGGTTTTTTTTACTGATAATGGAAAGCTTGAAGATTATCAGCATATAGCATTGATTACCCGTTATTAAAAAAATAATGAAATATCAGATAATCAAATTGGCTGACCACAAACATTGAAAATGATGACGATTATCATTGATTTAGCTCTTCCATTGAGGTTATCTTTACATCATTAATTCGGGTTAGGTCGGTTAAGAAGGAAGACAGATATAGCTGTTTAAAAGACAGTAAACTGATTCACTGTAACGCAGAATAAAAAATGCTAACTTAACCAGGATGATGGCCGGATTGGTTAGACTGCTACAGAATAAAAAATTGTAAAAGATTATAACTGTACCAGTTGTTTGCAAGGCAGGTTGAGTAAATCTGCCTTGTTTTTATTTTATTTATAGAACAACAGGTTACATTTCATGAGTTTTCATAAAATGCAATAAATGTTCTTATTCCTCTCTTTTTGAAATTATGACTGTGGTCTAATTTTTCTATTTTATTATCCAAAAGCTTAGTAATACAAAACAAAAATAGCAGGCGCCCTAACCTGTTTTACAATGAAAAAAATCATTGATTTTACTGATGTATATCATTTACTCAACGAAAAATATTCTTAAACTTTACAAAGTGAAAAATAATGATAATCCCACCAGGCCCAATAATCAAATGCAGGAGCCGTCAGGAAAGCGTTTCAAGTGGTGGTGGATATACTTAATTATGATCGGGCTATTATTGTTTCCCACCTTATGGAATAATATTTCAACAACAAAAGAAATTACCTGGCAACAGTTTGATAAATATATGCTGAGCCGAAAAGCAGTTGAAAAAATTGAAGTAGTAAATAATGAGAAAGCCGAAGTATATATCAAAAAAGACATGGCAAATGATTCGGCTTTTAAAGACGCTTTAAAACCCACATTTGGCAAAGGCATAAATCCGGGGCCGCACTATTACTTTAATATTGGGTCGGTAGAAACATTTGACCGAAAACTGGAAGAAGCAGAAAAGAATTTCCCGGAGAGTGATAAAATTCCTGTGAGTTATGTTACTAAAACAAATTGGATCTGGACCATTATAGCCTGGGTATTACCCTTCATTTTAATTTTTGCCTTATGGAATTTTTTATTGAAGAGATCAGGAGGAATGGGTTCGGGCGGTTCGTCAGTCTTTAATTTTGGAAAATCAAATGCTGTACTAATAGAAAAAGAAAAAAGCACTATAACCTTTAAAGATGTAGCCGGATTAGATGAAGCGGAAATGGAAGTAAAAGAGATTGTTGACTTCCTGACAAACCCCATAACATTTACAAAATTAGGCGCAAAAATTCCGAAAGGAGTCATACTGATTGGCCCGCCGGGAACAGGAAAAACCTTGCTGGCAAAGGCTGTAGCAGGAGAAGCAAAGGTTCCCTTCTTTTCAATTTCAGGTTCGGAGTTTGTAGAAATGTTTGTAGGTGTGGGCGCATCAAGAGTCCGTGATTTATTCAAGCGGGCCAAAGAAAAAACACCCTGCATTATTTTTATTGATGAGATAGATGCTATTGGAAGGTCGAGAGGTAAAGGAGCATTTTTAAGTGGCGGCAATGATGAACGGGAAAGTACGCTCAATCAATTATTGACAGAGATGGATGGTTTTGGTACCAATAGTGGTGTAATTGTACTGGCTGCCACAAACCGGGCAGACATGCTGGACCCGGCATTGCTTCGCCCCGGAAGATTTGACAGGCGTATTTATTTAGAACTTCCCAACATGAAGGAAAGGGAAGATATCTTTAAAGTGCATTTACGTCCATTGGTGTTGGATGATTCGGTAGAACCAAATTTTCTGGCTGCGCAGACTCCAGGATTTTCCGGTGCAGATATTGCCAACATTTGCAATGAATCTGCATTGATAGCCGCCCGTAAGCAAAAGGATAAAGTAGGAAAACAGGATTTTATGGATGCTATAGACAGAATAGTAGCGGGTCTTGAAAAGAAAAGCAAAATTATTTCTCCTGAAGAAAAAAAAATTATTGCTTATCATGAAGCGGGGCATGCGGTAGTAAGCTGGCTGATGAAACAAGTGGACTCCATAGTTAAAGTGTCTATTATTCCCCGCGGCAAATCGTTGGGCGCTTCCTGGTATCTGCCCGAAGAAAAACAATTGCGGGGAGAATCTGCTTTTAACGAACATTTATGCGCCACTTTAGGAGGAAGGGCTGCAGAAGAAATCACGTTTGGCGAAGTATCATCAGGAGCATTGGATGATTTGGAAAAAGTAACCAAAGAAGCTTACATGATGGTGGTTTATTATGGTTTCAATAAGAAAATTGGTAATATCAGTTTTTATGATTCTACCGGTAAGCAGGATACAAGTATTCAAAAACCATATAGTGAAGAAACGGGCAAACTGATTGATGAGGAAGTACGCAAATTAGTAAGTGATAGTTATCAGCACACCAAAGATCTTTTAGTGCAAAACAAAGAATTATTACAAAAAGTGGCAGAACTATTACAAATCAAGGAAGTAATATATAAAGAAGATCTGGAAAGCATTTTAGGCAAGCGGACTGATAAGAAAATAAGCCCGGATGACACAAAAGAAAAAATTACGGTGGCTGCTTTTAAAAATTTATCCTTGTGAACTGCCTATGACCATAATCATTACATTGCATTACCATGGTCACCCTATTTGCCTATACAATAATAGTAACTTAGCTATGGATAAATAAAAACCCTCAAGCAAGTGCAACCTACCAAAATATATAAACCCGATTATTCAATTTACCCAGGTGAGTATGTGCCCTTACTGAATGAAAAAGAAGTAAGTGATCAAATAAAACGTAAACATAAAGATGACATCACCCACCCACCGGTGAATATGACAGAGTTAACTGAATCATTTAAAATAGAAGTAGCCATGCCTGGCATAAAAAGAGAAGAATTATTGATACTGGCAAATGGAAATGTTATATCCGTTTATGCCATACATAAAGAAAAAGAAAATGCCATTCATAAAAGAGGAAATATTCAATTACATGAATTCGACTGCAATTGTTTTGATCGCCATATTATTTTACCTGAAAACATAGATACAGAATTTGTAAGTGCAAAATTTAAAGAAGGTATTCTTCGAATGCATGTTCCCAAAACGAAACGGCCTTCAAAGAACGTGAACACCAGGATTATTGTTTATTAATGATTTAATTATATGCACTTTCACTTCATCCTTCATTATAAAATTAATCCGGGCATTTCAATCCGGAAGTTTATTTCAAGATGGAATTTTGAATTGTTTAACTGCATTTACAGTTTCAAAATTTATTTTTTAAGCAGATCTTAAGAATTCATTAATCTGTTTTAAACTAATGTAGCAGCACCTTTGATAAAAAGAATCATGATAACAGCAAGCCATCTTCACGCTATGATAATTCATTTCCCGATTGCTCTCCTCCTTGTGGGATTTCTTTCAGAGGTGATTTCATTAATTACAAAAAAAGAATTCTATAAACGAGCCGGATTATACCTTTTGATATTAGGTGCTTTAGGCACAATATCTGCATACCTCAGTGGCAATGCTGCGGGAGAAGGTATTGAAGAAGGGCCGTTGGCAAAGGCAATGGAGTTGCATGAACAGGCAGCAACCATTTCTTTGTGGCTCACAATCATTACAGCAGTGGTTTATTTAAGCATCTTTATTTTTAAATACAAAAAAAGCTGGGCGAAAATTATTAGCGTTCTTCTTTTTGCAGCTTTAATTGGCGCCATTGCCAGGACAGGATATTTAGGCGGCCAACTGGTATATAAACATGGCGCAGGAGTTCAATTGGCATTGCCTGATTTCTCAAATACCGAAGAAAAATAAAGTAATCTGAGTTTTTAATTAACTTACTACCATGAGAATTTTATTAGCAGAAGATGAGTCAGCTATCGCCGGATTTATAAAAGAAGGATTGGAAGAAGAAGGATTTGCAGTAGATGTAGCCGTTAATGGAAGGCTGGCGCTTGAGATGGCAATCGATAATATAGACGAATACGATATTTTCCTTCTCGACTGGATGTTGCCGGGATTAAGCGGAATAGATATCTGCAGAAGTATCCGTAAAGAAAACAAAACAGTACCTGTTATTTTTTTAACGGCAAAGGACACCGTTGATGATACTGTTTTCGCATTGGAAGCCGGCGCTAATGATTACCTGAAAAAACCCTTTGCTTTCGAAGAATTATTAGCCCGTATAAGGGTGCTCCTCAGGAATAAGGAAGGAGAACAAATTATTTTTGAAGCTGGTGATATAGTGCTGAATACGGAAGTACACATGGTTACAAAAAACGGGCAACCTGTAGAACTCACCCAAAAAGAATTTGCATTGCTTGAATACCTGCTTCGCAGTAAGGGCAAAGTATGCAGGCGTACCCGTATTATCGAAAAAATATGGGATATCCATTTTGATAAGGACACATCAGTAATAGATGTTTTTATTAATTCTCTCAGAAAAAAATTAGACGCACCTGGTAAAGAATCTTTTATTCAAACCATACGGGGAGTGGGCTACCGTGTAAACAACGATACATGAAACTGAGTTTTAAAAAACGTATTGCACTGTTTAATTCATTGGCTGTTGCCATAACTACGGCCATCGTATTTATGGTTATATATGGAGTAGTTTATTACAGTTCATTTCGTCACCTCGACAATGATATTTTGCAGGAAAAAGAAGAAATCTTAAATACACTTGATTGGAAAAATGATAGCATAATAATCAATAAAATGCCCGAATGGGAAGAAGCGGAACATAAGAAAGTAGAAGTGAATCCTACTTTCATTCAAATCGTAGATAATGGGGATAAACTTGTATTTAAATCAGCTAACCTGCAGGCAAATCACTTTTTGTTTAACCCCAACAACCAGAAGGAAAATTTCTATAACACCCAGATAGATGAACAGCGGCTCAGGATAGGTCAATTCCCTATCAGGAATGATGAGGAAAAAATTATCGGGCATTTAACCGTTGGTGTTTCTCAACAGGAATCCTTTTATGTATTAAATAATTTGCTCTTCACACTTTGTATTTCATTTCCGGTCGTGTTGCTGGTGCTGTACATTGTAATATATCTTGCTGCTTCCAAAGCGATCTCGCCGGTTAATCAGTTGATCCGCGCAGCTTCCGGCATAAGCGATTCCAATATAAATACAAGATTGCCTCTACCGCCAAATGAAGATGAATTGTTTCAACTGGCAAGAACAATTAATGAATTACTCAGCCGGATAGAGACCAGCATTCAACAGCAGAAACAATTTACCGCCGATGCTTCCCATGAAATAAGAACACCTCTTTCAGCCATAAGAGGCACGCTGGAGATTTTACTCCGTAAAAAAAGAGAGCCTGAACAATACGAGGAAAAAATTAAAGAAGTAATAGGACAAACAGATAGACTTAACCAGCTACTAGATCAGTTATTACAATTGGCTCGCCTGGAATCAGGCTCTGTAAAAAAGGAAATTGTTGACCTGTATAATTTGATCAGGGGAACAGAAAAAAAATACGAAAAGCAAATGGTTGAAAGATCAATTCAACTACAAATTTCTATTCCAAAAAACACTACAGTATCTGCTGATAATTTTTTCCTGGATATTATCTTAGATAACCTTTTTAGCAATGCGATAAAGTATGGTGATGTAAATGGCAAAATATTTTGTAACTGGGACGAAAGCCATAAAACATTTTCAATATCTAATGATGGGCCCGGCATCACCAAAGAGCAAATACCCTTATTATTTAACCGCTTTTACCGCACAGATAATTCAAGAAGTTCACAAACTGCCGGAAGTGGATTGGGATTGTCAATTGTAAAAAAATTATCTGATTTACAACATATTGATATTTCAGTCAGGAGCATTCCCGGAAATACCACCTTCCTGTTACAATTTTCCGCATAATCTTAAGCCAATCTTAAGCAGGTACAAAGACACTTTAAAGGAGCACAGATGCAACTTTGCATTATCTATTATTTAAAACTCTAAAAAAATAAAAATGAAAAAGTCATTAATTATCCCCGCATTACTATTATCGGCAGGCAGCATTTTTCTAACATCATGTGGAAATTCTGATACCAATAACACTATGAAATCACCTACAACAAAAAGTGCTGAAGTAGCTAATCAAAAAGAGAATAAAGAAAATGGTGAAAATGAAAAAAATACTATTGCAAAGCAGGCAAACATGGTAGAAGGTACAGATGCCAAATCAAAAACAACTGAAAATATGCAGGCCGCATTTAAAGGCGAAACTACCACCAGTGCAAAATATGCTGCCTATTCACTAAAAGCTGAACAGGAAGGCTATCATCAGATTGCTTTGCTTTTTAAAGCAGCTTCAACCGCTGAAAATATTCATGCCAACAATCATAAAGCAGTTTTACAGGAGTCAGGCAATTCTGTGCCGGTAATAAAACCCGAATATTCTGTAAAATCAACTAAAGAAAACCTTGAAGATGCAATTAAAGGAGAGACCTATGAGGCAACAACAATGTATCCTCAATTTCTTACTGCGGCAAATGCAGCCGGTGATCAACTGGCATTGATAAGCCTGACTTATGCTTATAAAACAGAGAAAAAGCATAAGGTGATGTATGAAACCGCACTTGCAGCTTTACAGAATAATACAGTTAAAGCATTGCCTTCGGTATTTTATGTATGCCCTACCTGTGGCAATACTTACGAAACAACAGCTCCGGCACGTTGTGGTATCTCCATGACAAAATCGGACAAATTCATAAAAATTAATTCACTTTAAAATTGCAACGCTATGGACCAGGCACATGTGCATTTATTAATCACCCATCTTCCGATTTTTGGTTCAATATTAGGAGCCTTTGTGTTAGCATATGGATTATGGAGTAAGAGTAATCAAACCAAAATAGCAGCCTATTTCTTATTTGTAATTGCTGCCATTGGAGCTGGTATAGCCTATCTTACGGGAGAAGGAGCAGAAGATGCAGTAGAGGAAATACAAGGAGTATCTGAAAATATAATTAAGCAACATGAAGAATTTGCCCTGTTTGCTTTGATCAGTCTTATTGTATTAGGCATATCGTCTTTGTTTGCCCTTATTGTTACTTATAAAAAAACGTCATTACTAAAGACAGCTTCATTATTGACACTTATCATTTCTCTTGTCAGTTTTGCATTGGTTGCCAGAACCGGATACCTGGGCGGACAGATCAGGCATACCGAGATCAGCGCCCCGGCTGTTCAAAATAATAGTGGCCAGGAAAAAGGAGATGATGATTAATTATAAAAGATTTCAATAATTTTATAAACAGTTTTTCAATACAATTCCTCATACCGCTTGAGGAATTGTATTTTCTTTTTTGGAACAAAAAATAAATTTCTACTATGAAAAATAGTACAAACAAAAATCTACAGACAGAAGTTGATGCTTGTTATTTATATAATAAATTAGCAGAAGTTGAAGATGACAAGACAGTCGCCAATGTGTTCAGGCAAATGAGTGAAATTGAAAAAGATCATGCAGAGGCCTTTATAAAAAAAATCAGTCCTGGTAAAAATAGAATATTGCCTCAACCTTCTTTTAGAGCAAAAACGCTGAATCTAATCGGTAAAATTTTTGGATACGATTATGTTTTAGGGGTTTTAATGGACACGGAAAAAAGTATATCCAATGCCGTTATCAGTGCAAAAAATAAAAATAACCTCCCTGTTACAGGTACAGAAACAAATCATGTAAAAATTTTACGTTCATTATTGGAAGGCGAATCTAAAGTTACCGGAGGCAATGTGGCTAAATTTGAAAGCAGGCACTGTTCTGTTGGTGGCAATGCTTTACGGGCCGCCGTTTTAGGAGGTAATGACGGGTTGGTTTCCAACTTTAGTCTGGTAATGGGTATAGCCGGTGCCACGGAAGGTGGAAGTGGTGTACTATTAGCAGGTGTAGCCGGTTTATTAGCCGGTGCTTTATCAATGGCTTTGGGTGAATGGATTTCTGTAAAAAGTTCGCAGGAACTTTATGAAAACCAAATGCAGTTAGAAATGGATGAATTGGAAACAAATCCTGAAGGTGAAAAAAAAGAGTTAGCATTGATATATATGGCAAAGGGTATACCACACGACCAGGCTCATGAAATGGCTGCAGGTATCATGTTGAACAAAACCGAAGCACATGACGTATTGGTAAAAGAAGAATTAGGAATTAATCCAGAAGAATTAAAAGGCTCTGCAATGGAGGCCGCAATTTATTCTTTTATATTATTTGCAATTGGTGCTGTAATACCTGTTCTTCCCTTTATTTTTACAACAGGAATCAATGCAATTATAATAAGTGTTGCAGGTAGTGCCACTGGTTTATTTTTAATTGGATCGGCAATAACATTATTTACCGGTAAAAGCATTTGGTTCTCAGGTTTCCGGCAAGTGCTGTTTGGCCTTATTGCAGCTGCCATTACTTTTGGGATAGGAAAATTAATTGGAGTTTCACTCGCAGGCTAAATCAATTTCTCCATTTATTCCTACAAACCTTTTACAGAAATTTTATTTTAGAGTTCCTGGTATGCTGCTCTCCTTCAGGAACCGCCTGTAAATAAGCCTCTTCACCAATTCTGCGGTAAACAAATAAATAAATACAACTGCTATAAGATAACCCACAACGCGCAACGGTAATTTTTCAAATCCTGCCAGGGCAGAGAATGGTAAGTAGGGCAATAACCATCCGGCAGCAAGACAAAGTATAACACTTACAACCAATTTTTTTGAGGGTTTACTTTCCTTGAATGGAATATGCCAGGTACGGATAATGAACACCACTAAAATTTGTGTGGCCAGTGATTCCAAAAACCAGCCGGTACGAAATTGCGCTTCACTAACAGCAAAATATTTATAAAGCAGGTAAAAAGTAAGTATATCAAATACCGAACTCGTGAGTCCGAAAACAAGCATATAGCTGTAAATCATTTTCAAATTCCATCGTTGAGGTTTTTGTATATAGCTTTCATCTACATTATCAGTAGGGATAGTTACCTGCGATGTATCGTACAGAAAATTATTGATCAATATCTGTACCGGCAACATAGGCAAAAAAGGGAGGAACAAGGTGGCAGCCGCTACTGAAAACATATTGCCAAAGTTGGAACTCAGTCCCATTAAAATATATTTCATGGTATTACCAAATGTTTTTCTTCCTTCGAGTATTCCCTCTTTTAGTACCATTAAATCTTTTTGAGTCAGAATAATATCAGCAGCATCTTTGGTAACATCCGTAGCGCTGCTTACCGAAATACCAATGTCCGCGGTTTTTAAGGAAGGTGCGTCATTAATGCCATCGCCCATATAGCCCACGGCACGATGATATGCTTTCAATGCCAGGATAACCCTGTTCTTTTGTTCGGGAGAAAATCTTGTAAAAATGGTAGTATCCTTTACTCTTTGCCGCAAGGCATCATAAGAAAGGCCTGCCATTTCGTGGCCATGCAAAATACCTTTTATAGGCAATCCAATTTCCTTACAAACTTTTTGGGTTACCAGGTGGTTATCACCTGTTATAATTTTTACTTCTACACCAATTTTTTTTAACGCAGCAATCACTTCCCCCGCGTCTTCTTTAGGCGGATCAAGAAAAGCAATGAATCCTTGTAATGTCATTTGCGATTCATCTTCTTTAGTAAAGATTTCATCAGCGCCTGTTTCTTTGGTAGCAATGGCCAACACACGAAACCCTTCCATACTAAGGGTTTCATATTGATTGTTAGCAATAATTTTATCATCATTATCAATCAAACAGTCTTTAAATATTTCTTCCGGAGCTCCCTTGCAGATAAGAATATTTTTATTTTGAAAAGTAACTACTACGCTCATACGCTTACGCGAAAAATCAAATGGAATTTCATCTTTCTTTTTATAATCTTTTATATCCACTTTACGGAACGAAACAACTGCATCATCAAGAGGATTTTTAATACCGGTTTGATAAAAGCTGTTTAAATAAGCAATCAGTAATAAGTATTCCGAATCATTGCCTTTTTTATCAACATATTTTATTAGGTGGATTTTATCTTCGGTGATGGTACCTGTTTTATCAGTACACAAGACTTCCATGCTTCCAAAATCAAGAATTGCCGAAAGTTTTTTTACAATCACTCCTTTTTTAGCCATGTGAGCAGAACCTTTTGACATGGTTACCGCCATAATCATGGGCAACAGTTCAGGCGTTAAACCTACCGCTACAGCCAGGGAAAACATAAATGATTCAAGCAAGTCGTGCTTCAATACCGCATTGATCAAAAAGATAAATAACACCAGCACAATGGTTACTTTCATTATCAGGTAACCAAATTCTTTTATTCCTTTACTGAACTCCGTTTCTGCTTCAGGCGCCACCAGCTTTTTTGCAATTTTACCAAACTCAGTAGCCGCGCCGGTTTTAACCACAATGGCTTTGCTTGTTCCGCTAATTACACTAGAGCCCATGAAAACAATATTGGATAAATCAGACAGGTCTTGTGTATCACTATTTATTGGTTCACTACTTTTTTCACCGGGAAAGGATTCGCCGGTAAGTGAAGATTGATTGACAAAAAAATCTTTGGCAAAAAGTATCCGCGCATCTGCAGGAACAATTTTACCGGCACTCAGCATGATAATATCACCAATGCAAATTCCTTCGTGAAAAATTTCGTACTCACTGCCGCTTCGTAAAACAGTAGCCTTACTTTTCACGCTCAGCTTTAGCCTTTCAGCAGCATTACGTGCATCCTGCTCCTGGTAAAAATCTATGGCAACACTAAGCAAGATCATGAAGAGGATGATGGATGCATTGATGGTTTCGCCTAATGAATACGAAATGATAGTAGCAGTAATTAATATTAAAATTAACGGGCTTCTAAAATGACTCAGCAATTCTTTGAATACATCCTTACGTTTATTAGCATCAATGGTATTATTCCCAAATTGCTTTATTCGCCTTGCCGCTTCTTCATTAGTAAGTCCAGATAATTCATTACTCCCGAACTTTTCTACAACCTCTTTAGTGGTAAGTGAAGAGAAATAATCATTAAGTAGTATGGATTCATCCATTATGTAAATACTATAAAATGAAAATAAGTTTTTTTTTATAATTGAAGAATGATATTCATCATACATGAAAATGACATTGATCCATATTTAAATTTGCCTGATTAAATAATATTTGGCATACGTTTATAAAAATTATAAAACCGGAAACAATAAATTGGGTTAAGATATGCCTCTCAAAAAATTAAGAGTTGAAAATAAATACACTTCTACAAACCAGGTTCAACTGATCAGGGGCGGAAAGCAATATTTTGATTTGCTTTTACAATTAATCAATGAAGCAAAAGAAAGCATCCATATTCAAATTTATATTTACGACAATGACGAAACCGGCCGGTTGATAGCTGATGCACTAAAAGAAGCGGTGAAAAGAAAGGTGGCTGTTTACCTTATGGCAGATGGATATGCTTCGTATGCAATGTCACAAAATTTTATTGAAGAATTAGGAACTTCCGGAATTAATTTCCGCTTTTTTGAACCACTTTTCAAAAGCAGGTATTTTTATTTTGGCAGGCGCATGCATCATAAAATAATAGTAGCCGATGCGAAATATGCTTTGGTAGGCGGCATCAATATTTCTAACCGGTATAATGATATGCCCGGCAAACCTGCCTGGCTCGACTTTGCTTTGTATGTAGAAGGTGAAATCGCAAAATCTCTTTGTATACTTTGTCGCAAAATATGGAAGCCTGATAAGTACAAGGCCGATGTGATAACGTGTGGCCAAAAGGAAATTAATTATGCCATACCATTACAAAATCAAAGTAAAGTAAGAATACGCCGTAACGATTGGCTGATCGGTAAAAATGAGATTTCAGGCACCTATTTTGAAATGCTGCGAAATGCACAATCGCAGGTAACCATTTTATGCAGCTATTTTTTGCCGGGTAAAATAATGAGGAAGCAGATGGCAAAAGCGATTAAACGGGGAGTTGCTATCAGGGTAATTGCAGCCGGACGTTCGGATGTGATGCTGTCCAAAAACGCGGAACGATGGTTATATGACTGGCTGCTACGCAATGGAATTGAGTTGTATGAATATGAAAAAAATATTTTGCATGGCAAAATAGCGGTGTGCGATGACCAATGGATGACGATAGGATCGTATAATATCAATAACATAAGCGCTTATGTCAGCATTGAACTGAACTTAGATGTGCAGGACCCTGTCTTTACCCAAAATGTACGAAAAACGCTGGAAGAAATTATTGCTGAAGATTGTATTCAAATTACCACTGAGTACAATACCAAAACCAAAAATATTGTAAAGCAGTTCATCAGATGGCTTTCATACCAATTCATCAGGATCGTATTTTATATTTTTACTTTTTATTTTAAAAATCCTCATTAGTTGCCTTTTATTCTTATCAATAAAGTTTTCAGCACTTCCCAATTCCAACCGGCAAACCTTCCGCGCTGCACTACTAATTTATTATCATCCTGATGCTGCAGGTAATAATGAAATACAAATTTCTCTTTAGGATTTTTCCATCCGATAATTTGCCCGAAACGCAAATCATTAAACACCAGTGTATCGCCAATTTTTTCTATTGTATAAAATTGTTGTGAAAAACGAATGAGTTTTTGCAAACTTTCATGGTTACTTACAGGTTTTAATAATGAATCGTTACGGGGAAAATATTGAAAGTCAATTTTCCTTTTACTGTCAAACAAGGAACGGTATCCAACATAGTAACCACTATCATTACCCGCCACTACATACCATAACCAATTTTGAAGAGGTGCCGGCGTAGTAAAATATCTTTCATGCGGAATATGTTGATTTGCGAAAATTTCTTTCACATCATTATTGATTTTTATTTTATCAATTGTGCAATAGCCAAGATAAACAAATGGAATTAGGACACCGAACTCCCACCAGAATTTACGTTTAGGGCTATACGCATTTAAGATGATCAACATAAAAAAAGCAATGCCCGGCCAAACAGAAAAAAATGGATCGGCTACATAAATGGCATTAAAAGAATAACGTAAATGACTGAAAGGCTCAAACCAACCTACCCCATAATTATTAAACCCATCAATAAACAGGTGGACAAAAACTTCTGCTGCAAAAAATAACAGCCAGGTTCTGAATGCAATATTTCGCGGACGGTGAATTTTTTCAGCGACTAAGGCAAATATTGGTATAACGAGTAAGGCAAATAAAATAGAATGTGTAAAACCCCGATGGGCTAATAAGCTTTCAGGAGTAGTTAACCAAAAGGAAGAGATGAAATCTATATCAGGGATACTTTGTGCCAATGCGCCCCATAGCATTGCTTTTTTACCAAAGCCTTTTTCGAAAAAAGCCTCCCCAATGCAGGCTCCGAGTGCTATATGGGTGAGAGAATCCAATTATTATAATTAAAATTTAAAACCAATTTACAGTTTTTATTTTTTATAACAGGCATTGATCATAAAACAATGCCTGTTATAAAAAACTGTAGGTTTCTGCCTGCTAAATATTAGCACCCACTATTTTACTCATGAGTATTTGTTCATTAAAATTTAAAAACTTTTTCGGATAACCAAATTGCTTACGAGGCTTTTGTATACCGTTCTACTTCTTCTAATTCCTGATCTTCAATTCTTACTGTTACATAATCTTTATCCCCTTCAAGATGTACAACCCAAATATTTCTGCCGCCCTCTTTTACATTTATAGCAGTTGTGATTGCAAATTCATTATTATAATGAGATTTTACCAATTGGAGAGTTTCCTCAGGTAAATTATATTCATGACCGTAGCTGATATCATATTTCATGTAGCCATTTTTTTTAAACAAGGCACTGTGATCCATATCATCTGCAATAAATTTCGCCAGGTAATCTTTGTCATGTTTATACCATCTAAGATCTTCAGCATTGGGGAAGGTACTTTTAAAAGCATTGTCTAATTGACTACTGACTTTTACAGGACTGGTAACTGTAATTTCAGGTAATGAAATAATCGAATCTTTATCCTGGGCATATAATTGGATATTACCAATAAATAAAACAGCCAAAAATGCCAAAAATTGTTTTTTCATAAAAATAATTTAATTGTGAATAAAAAATAATTTTGTCACCTTAGAGTGAACTAATTTTTACCAAAGTAAATTGTATTAACAGCGGATTACTATGATCACGGTCAATGGTTCCATTGATTGTTGTTATCCTTTTTGCCTCCGGGAAAAAGGGTAAGGAGTTTTTTACTTGAAAAAAATGGGCTAAGATTATAAAGAATTAAAAAGTTTTTATACTCCACAAGCCTCCTTTCAATTGAATGTTTTACCACCAATCGAAATATTTTAAAAAACAATAAATAAGTATTAAAAAGGCTACCACTAAGCATACCCAATAAAAAACCAGGTATATCTGTTTCATATTTGTAAATCTTTTCATAACCAGTTTCTTTTGATTATTGCGACCCGGACAGATGTCAATTATTTTTTCAATCTATCGATACATTTTTGCATGATTATATTCTAAATCAATTAGCTCTACATTCAGCCAGTTAAAATCTCCGTCTTTCAATTTCCATATTACTTTACTGTTGTATGGGATACGAATTCCCTCAAAATCCTTATAATCCTGAACCTCAATTATCCATTTTTCAAGGCTAGCCTTTTCGTCATTACCATAGTACCGTAAAGCTTCAAAGCCTTTAATGTCGCCGTTTTCGTTGAAATTAAAAATTCCATTGACGGTTATATCTTTATACGTCATCGTAGCTTTGGCTGAAAACTTATTAATAGATTCCCATTTTATATAACCAGTCAGCGCTGCTGAAGGAAACCAGCACGTTTCGGCGAGAAAACGAATCATTGCAGCTTCATTCATTTTTTTATCACCTCCCGCATTTACCACATTTTTGAGTGATAATAATTTAATCAGCATTTCGCCTTTTGCATTGCTGAATTTATCTCTGCCACTCATATAAATAGGCGAAAGCATTCTTACTTTAGTTTGCCAGATGAAAGCAGGATGATCGACATTAAAATATTGCTTGGCTTCAAAATTCATCCAGTTGCCACCGGGCTTTGTCCTCAATTTTCCTTTTTGTTTCAATCTTACTGTATGAATCATTTCTTTGCCCAATATACCTGACTGTTCCATCCATTTTTGAACAACAGGAGGTAATCCGACAAGCATCTCTTTGGTAACCCTTTTTTTATATGTAACCACTTCTGATAACAATGAAGAAATTTCTTTATTTACTTTTTTATTAAAATTTCTATCTCCATACCCAACAATAGCGACCAACAATATAATGGCATTGGCAATAGTTCCTAACTTAGCATCCTGCCACGAATTAATGATAAGAATTTGAGAAAGTATAACTGCAATAATTGCCATAATGGGCCACGCATCTTTTTTTAGCAGGTATAATATGGTTACTATTATAAACAAAACCGCAGTTAGCAACCAAAGCAATCCTGCTGTTTTGGAAATTTCTTTTACAAAATGGCTAATATCCCCATAATCAAAGGCTTTGGCAAAACCTACGAAATGAATGAACCCATGAATACTAATTATAAATACAAAAAGATAGCGGGGCATAGTTCAAAAATTTCTTTTTTAAAACCAAATAGCGGAATGTCATTTCTGCCTCCATTAATTAAGAACTACACTGCTTCTTTATCCCCACTGGTATTTAATCTGAATATTCTGTACAAGGGACAGAAACCAACCAGGCTGGTTAATAATAAAATAACACTTAGAATCAATAAAATGATTCCCGCTATACCTGTTACAATATTTTGAAACCATAGCAAGGCAAATATGGCCGCCATAATAACACGAATGATTCTGTCGGCATTACCCACGTTCTTTTTCATGTAAAACGATTTAGAGTTTAAAATAATTTATTGTATTAACAAATTCCGGCAGTTACTAACATGCAGGCATAGTTGCTGAAATAAGTATCCCGTATGTTCTCTGCCTTATTTTCTACTGTAAACCTATAATATCAAACAATTTGAAAAGATGATTCCAGTCAGGAAAATGAATGATAGCTGTTGAAAATGAAAGTGTGTAATTTTTTACATTTTCATAAAGCTCAATTATTTGAACCATTATTTTCCGCCACCACCCTAAACCGGACCTATTTATGATGCGTAATAAATACAGGCATGCGGTGGTTTTTTATTATATCACTTACAAAGCTTTTGTGAAAAAGCCTTGAAATGGCAGACCGGCCAAATGAACCACTAATAAGAATTGCGCTCTTTCTATCCAATAGCCATTTATTAAAAAATTTATCAAGACTGGCATCAAGCCTGGATAAAGTAAGATCGGGGAAATGCCGCGCTGCTAATTCTTCAATATTTTCTTCTTCCGGGAAAAGTGTTTCTTCATTTTCTTTTGAATAAACAAGTATAGTGGCATTTTCAGTTAATTCCGGAAGCAGGTAGGCAAACTGTTTAATGGCATATACTGATGATTCACTACCATCATAAGCAAGGATATTACTTTTAGGAAAATCAAATTTTTCGGGTACAACAATCACGGGGCATTCCACTCCATGAAGTGCATCTTTGAGGTAATCATTTGGATCACCTTTTCCCAGGTTGTCATAAAAAGCTTCGCTTCCAATAATTAATAAATCCGCGAACCGTGTTTCTTTTTTTAATCCCGGCATGGCAAAATCAGTAAAATCTTTATGCACCCGGTATTCGATACCATTTTTCCTGCATAATGATTCGAATCGTTCAACATTTTTCTCACCCTCTTCTACATCTACTTCTGCCACTTTTACTTCTTCAGCAGGAATATACAAAGGGCCGTTTATGCCTCCTCCTGAATAACTCCATAAATTGGCGTAATCAACCTGTGGCAGAAATATGCCTGTAAGTAAAATGCGCTTCCTTTCGTTTAATTCTCTTGCAAATTCGAAAGCGCCTTCTGAAAAGTGGCTGCTATCAAAAGCTAATAATATCTTTTTCATAAATTTCTTTTTACAAACTTAATCCGGAACATTACCCCTTTACAATGACTATTGTCAAAACAAATAGTGATTCCTGTCATAATACATCATTGCAGAACATAAAATATTACAGATGAATATATCGATCCTACTTTTCAAAAAGTGACGATTGAAGCAGGCAAAAAAAAATAGGCATAAAGACAACAATCATCTATAACCCTGACTATCGTCAGTCTTTTAGGGCTAATTAATATTTTGATGTGCTGGAATACCTTCGGTTGAGTTTTGTGAGGCATTATAACAAGAATAGTATAATAAAGAAGGGGCAAATAAATGCCCCAATACTATTCCAGTCAGTCATGTTATTCCTATTAGGTTGCT
>DATCMY010000318.1:0-6941 GCA_036565505.1 Hanamia sp. | reverse complement strand
GATCACTCAATGATAATCCCTGGTGTTGGTACTGTTTTGCAACTGAAACTACGAAACGTAGATTGGCTGTTGTGAGACGCTCTAAAGCTCTCTGGTCGCCCATTTTGATTTTCTGTGCTAAAATAGTCTCCTCTTCCGGAGTGATCATTCCAATTTTAGAGATTTCCTGCAGGTATTTTTCTACCGCCTGTGAATCTCTGTTGGTGATCTGGGTAGCAATTTTAAGTTGCCTCATGTTTGTTTATAGTTAATAGTTATTAGACGCATTAAAGACACAAATAGTTGGGGAAATGTTACAAAAGATATGTTAAGTACCGAAATCTTTAAAACATTTGCAAATTTACAACGCATAATTGGGATTTCATAGCTTTTAAAAAATTATATCATTGAAAAATAATAATTTATGATAAATGCTTGTGTTTTTGGTTGTTTTGAATGTTGAATGTTAAATTTTAAATGGAAGGAAGCTGTTTATTTTGAATTTTATTTCCATTGTTTTTGGAACTAATTCAATGAATCGTATACTTTTACAAAATGATAGAATACAGATCAGATACTTTTACCAAACCTACCCCTGCCATGCTCAGCAGCATGTTCAACGCATCAGTAGGTGATGATGTTTTTGGCGAAGACCCAACCGTAAACAGGCTGGAAGATATGATGGCAGCCATGTTTGGAATGGAAGCAGGAATATTTTGCGCCAGTGGAACCATGACCAATCAAATTGCTATAAAATGCCATACGCAGCCAGGCGATGAAGTGATATGTGATAAAATGAGCCATGTTTACATATATGAAGGTGGTGGAATCGCCTTTAATTCCGGTTGCCAGGTAAAAGCGGTAGAAGGAGACCGGGGCAGAATTACCGATTTACAGGTAATAGAAGCGATCAATCCAAATGATATTCATAAGGCCAGAACACAGTTGGTAAGTCTGGAAAATACAGCTAATAGAGGTGGTGGAAGCTGTTATGAACTAACTGAAATTCAAAATATTAAAGAAGTTTGTCTACAAAATAACTTGAAGCTGCATTTGGATGGCGCCCGTTTGTTTAATGCGCTTGTAGAGAAGAAAGAAAAACCAAAACAGTATGGAGCCATTTTCGATAGCATTTCCATTTGCCTAAGTAAAGGTTTGGGAGCACCTGTGGGAAGCGTTTTGCTTGGGAATAAAGATTTCATTCAAAAAGCGCGCCGGGTAAGAAAGGTTTTCGGTGGCGGAATGCGGCAGGCAGGCTACCTGGCAGCAGCCGGCATTTTTGCTTTGGAAAACAATATTGACCGCCTGGAAGATGATCATATTCATACGAAAAAAATAGCAGAAGCATTATTGAAAAAAGAATTTACAGGGAAAATGATGCCGGTAGAAACGAATATTCTCATATTTGAGGTAATAGGAAGTTATACTTCTAAATCTCTTGCAGAAGCTTTTGCAAAATATGATATCCATGTAATGGCTATCTCTCCTACCCAAATAAGAATGGTATTTCACCTGGATGTAAGTGAAGAAATGATAAAGGAAACCATCAGGGTGATCGAGATTTTGTAAATACCTAACCAGCAGAAGTGGAATCATGCAATCCATATTTAAGAAAATCGCCAGGATTTGCTTTTAATTTCTATTTCCCAAAAAAGAATTTATTGTCATAAACGCTCCTTCTTTTTTTAGATCATTTATAAATCGTTTGAGTTTTTCTAATAATTCTGTTCCGGATTTTCTTTTGACAATTGTTGGCAAATCATAGGCAGCCAAATCAGTAAATTCCCAAGGGTGAAAGTAGAGAGATAAATAACCATCTTTTTTTAAAGTTTGTAAAGCGATACTTTTAAAATAGGGATAGGGAAAATTTTTAAATGCCAACCAGAATAAAGGAATGCGAAAATTAGGGGAAACGGAGACAGGAACTTTTATAATTTCATTTTCCGTAAAATAAGTTCGTGGTAGGCTGCTATTATTGTATCGTCCCGGGATCCATGTTGGGTTTAAGGATGAGTCGTAGGTAAAGCCTGCTTCCTTTATCCAATCGGAATTTATTTTTTTCATCCTGGGCATTCTTAATCCATAAACTTTTTGGGAAATAATATCTTCCAAAACCTGGCGGGAATTTTTAAGATCCTCCTGTTTAAAAGAAGAATGAAAAAATGTGTGGGAAGCTATTTCATGCTTTAAAGAAAGAGCAGCAATGGCGGCAGGATATTTTAAAGCAAAATTGGCTGTTGTAAATAAAGTACAACTGATATCCTCATCATCCAGAATTTCTTTAATTATATCAAGACCTTTTTTTCCAACTGCCATTTGTTCATCCGTAGAAACCGAAATACTATATTCCAATGGAAGATCAAATTCTTCTACATCAAACGTGAGTAATATGGTATTGTCAGGCTTTTTCATTGAATATGTTTGAATAGCAAATTGACATTGTCTGCAAATTTATTATTAATATCAGAGGCATTAAAATCTACAAATAACAAATACTCATCATTCTAAATGCAACCTCCTGCAAGATTCAATTTATTATCGAAGATTATGGGATTAATAAATTAATATTTTATTTTTTTTATTTTATACTTTTATCCATAATTAGTACCTAAATGAATTTGCTTACAAAAAAAATCCGCATTTATAAATGGGATATTTCATTTGTCACCTTAATTTGGTTTTTGCTTGCTTTAATTGGTGTTTTATTGAAAATCAGGCTTGGTCGTGACCAGATAGGTAATTACCTGATTTATGAAAATGTTTTTTGGAATGCTATTCATCAAATCAATTTATATTATGTAGATCCTGCACTGCACCTGGGCTCTTATCTTTATGGTCCTCTTTTTAGTATTATCATTGCCCCGTTTTCTTTGTTGCCAACTAATTTAGGTTGCTTTTTGTGGAATATCGCTAATGCATTTTTTTTATTTCTGGCTATCAGAAAATTACCTGTAAGCTATAAAGCTCAAAATATTATTCTGCTGATTTCTGTACTGGAAATGATGACCTCTGTTCAAAATATGCAGATCAATTGTTTTATTGCAGGACTCATTATTTTCTCGTTCATTTTTGTGCAAAAGGGAAAAGATTTTTGGGCAACCTTATTTATTGCCATCGGATTTTTGGTAAAAGTATATGGGATTGTGGGAATCGCTTTTTTCTTATTCTCCCGTCATAAGATCAATTTTATTCTATCATTTATTTTCTGGCTGATTATTTTGATTTGCCTACCCATGTTGATTTCATCGCCATCTTTTGTTCTGCATTCTTATGCTGATTGGTATCAAACTTTAATTGTAAAAGATAATGCCAATTCTTTTTCCGACATGCAGAATATTTCAGTAATGGGAATGCTTCGCCATATTTTTAAAACAGAACATTTAAACCTGGACATAATTGTACCAGCAGTTTTGGTATATGCTTTACCCTTTCTTCGTGTCAGCCAGTTAAAAAATATTGGGTTTAGAATGAGTTACCTGGCACTCGCATTGATTGGTGTTGTTATTTTTAGCTCATCGGCAGAAAGCCCTACTTATATTATTGCTGTTAGCGGGGTCGGTATTTGGTACATTCTTCAAAAACCAAAGGATTGGCCCATTGTCCTGTTGCTTATTTTTACTTTACTTCTTACGAGTGTTTCCTCCACGGATTTTTTTCCGCGTGTTTTAGAAGTAAATTATATACGACCCTATTCACTTAAAGCATTACCCTGTTTTTTGGTTTGGCTTGTATTGGCTTTTCAATTGCTAATGAAGAATTTTAAGGATGTCAAAATACCTTAATTCCATCATTATTTACGAATGTTAATTTCAATAATTGCACCTGTATCATTTTAAAGCCCTATTCATCATTTTTAAGGTTAGATGACTGAATAATATAACGAGGTCGATGTTTGCTTTGTATAAATGTTTTGCCGAGGTAAACGCCTAAAATGCCGCTTATCATTAATTGTAAACCTCCAAAAAAAGCAATAGTAACAATAACAGAAGCCCAACCCGGCCTTTGTAAATGATAATAAATACTTATTAAAACATAGGGAATGTATAATAAGGATGAGGCAGAAAAGAAAAAACCTAAGTATATAGCAAATGTCAGGGGTTTGGTACTGAAAGAAGTGAGACCCTGTGCTGCAAGTTTCATTAATTGAATCAGGCTATATTTTGAAGTACCATTATATCTTTCCATCGGATCATATTCAATTGGCTTTTGTTTAAATCCGACCCATTTAATAAGTCCCCTTAAAAAGGGCCTGTCCTCAGGCAGACTATTAATAACATCCACTACTTTTTTATCAATTAATTTATAATCAGAAATTCCATTTTCCATGTGTACATCAGAAAATGCATTAATGGCTTTATAAAATAATTTAGATCTTATCCTGGTAAAAAAACCGGCATGTAGATTTTTATCTTTGCGGTAAGCATAAACCACATCATAGCCCTGCTGCCACCAATGTATAAATTCAGCAATAAAAGAAGGAGGATGTTGAAGATCTGCATCCATGGTGATTACAGCATCTGACTGCACCGATTTTATGCCTGCAATTATTGCATTATCCTTCCCGAAATTTTTGGAAAAACTGATGAAAAAAATATGTGGATCTGCCTTACATAAACTCATTAATACTGGAAGGGTTTCATCGGTACTGCCATCATCTACAAAAATTATTTCAAATTCAATTTCTGGTAAACCTGCAAAAACAGTTTTCAGCTCTTGTAATAATGCTGCAACATTTCCCTCTTCATTTAAAACAGGTATTACAATTGTTACTTTTGGCGTAGCCATTTAATTAATGAATTTATCTTTTGTGGGAGCAAGGATATATACCACAAAACTCGTTCAATTATTTACAATAAATATTTGCAATTGTTATATTTTTTATAAGAATTTTTAAAACTGACCAAAATGAAAACACCGGTACATTTTTCATGCATTTCCTTGCACTATCTATACACTATCTATGCTTTATCTATGCACCATACATGCAGTAGCAACGAAGGATGATCACCTTATCGGGTATTGAAATACAATAACAATACTTTTGATAAAGCCGGAATCTATTCCTTTAAATCCGGAAAATATTATTACATGCCTTTTAAATGTTAAAAAAGAAACTGCCGGCTACCATAATTTTGACTCCATCCTGTACCTTCGTAAAAATCAAAAAATTAAATATCAAGCATATATGTTTCCAAAAGTAAATCCGACAAAAACTGAATCCTGGAAAAAATTGCAGGAACATTATAAAGAAATGAAACAGGTTCCTATTAAAGAATTGTTTAGGGAAGATGTATCCCGTTTTAAGAAATATTCTTTTTCGCTCCCGGAAATAGTATGCGATTTTTCAAAAAATATAGTAAGTGATAAAACGATCCAATTACTGGTGGAACTTGCCTTTGAATGTGAATTGCATAAAGCTATTAAAGCGATGTTTACCGGCGAACTGATCAATGGAACCGAAGGCCGATCCGTATTGCATACCGCTCTTAGAAATTTTTCGGGTAAACCGGTTTATTCTGAGGGGAAAGATGTGATGCCTGAAATAAAAAAAGAATTGGAGCACATGAAGCATTTTTGCCGCAAAATTCATAAAGGTGAATGGAAAGGCTATACCGGCAAAAAAATAAAATACATTGTCAATATTGGGATTGGTGGCAGCGACCTGGGCCCGGTAATGGTAACAGAAGCTTTGAAACCTTATTGGAAAAAAGATATTCATCCCTATTTTGTGAGCAATATAGATGGCACTGACCTGGCTGAAGTACTGAAAAAGATAACTCCAGATGAAACCCTTTTTTTAATTGCGTCCAAAACATTTACCACGCAGGAAACCATGACCAATGCACATTCTGCGAGGACCTGGTTTTTGAAAAGCGCCAAAGACAAAAAAGCGGTAGCCAAACATTTTGTAGCTCTTAGCACCAATGAAAAAGGAGTAGAGGAATTCGGGATTGATAAAGAAAATATGTTTGTCTTCTGGGATTGGGTTGGCGGCCGCTATAGCCTTTGGAGCGCTATTGGTTTATCTATCGCCTTATCTATCGGTTATACTAATTTTGAAGAATTGCTGAAAGGCGCTTATGAAACAGACAAACATTTCAGGGAAAAATCATTTGAAAAGAATATCCCTGTTTTAATGGGGCTTATCAGTCTTTGGTACATTAATTTTTTTGGAGCGCAATCAGAAGCTATACTTCCTTACGATCAGTATTTGCACAGGTTTCCCGCTTATTTTCAACAGGGCAATATGGAAAGCAATGGAAAGCATGTGGACAGGAACGGGGAAAAAGTAAGTTACCATACCGGCCCTGTTATCTGGGGCGAGCCCGGAACCAATGGCCAGCACGCTTTTTATCAATTATTGCACCAGGGAACCTTATTGATACCCAGCGATTTTATTGCGCCGGTTCACAGCCATAATCCTATGGGGGAACATCATGCCATATTACTTTCTAATTTCTTTGCACAAACAGAGGCTTTGATGAACGGAAAATCGAGGAAAGAACTACTGGATGAAAAAGTGCCGGAGCATTTAATTCCTTTCAAAGAATTTGAGGGCAACAAACCCACCAATTCAATCCTGGTTAATAAGATCACTCCTTTTACCCTGGGTGAAATGATTGCCATGTATGAACATAAAATATTTGTACAAGGCGTTATCTGGAATATTTACAGTTTTGATCAATGGGGTGTGGAATTGGGTAAACAATTGGCTCAAAAGATATTACCTGAATTGCAGAATCATGAAAAAATATCTTCACATGATTCTTCAACCAATGGGTTGATTAATATGTATAAGAAGTTGATGGTTGAAGGTTGATGGTTGATGGTTGAAGGTTGAAGGTTCTATAAAAAAATCCTCCCAAAAAATTGAGAGGATTTCTTTTTGAAATTATTTTTTAGATTACCATTTATCTACTTCTTCGTGTTCGATATTGCCTGCGGGTGGCAGATCTTCTTCC
>DATCMY010000317.1:0-4248 GCA_036565505.1 Hanamia sp. | reverse complement strand
CTTACAATTGAAGCCTCATAAAACTGTGGATATTCAGGAATTTGCAAAGCAATACCGGCTCAACAAAGTATATTGGGATGAAGCATTTGCATTTCTTAAAAACCATGACCTGCAAAATTTAGCCGTTGGGAAATATCCTATTGACGGCGATAATGTTTTTGCCTCGGTAACCGAGGATGCTACCAAAGACCTTGATAAAACGAAATGGGAATCGCATCGTAAATATATTGACCTGCAATATGTAATTGCAGGGAATGAAAATATAGGAGTAGCCTCTATAACAAAGGCTACAGTCATTATTCCTTATGATGAAACCAGAGATGCAGCCAATTACAATGCAGAAGGGAAAATATACAAAGCGGTTCCGGGAACATTTTTTATATTATTTCCCGGTGATGTGCACAGAGCCAGTATTACTACCGGAGGCAATAAAGTGGATAAGAAAATAGTGATCAAGATAAGGGTAGCAGGGTAAAATATTTTGGTTTTTGCAATAAAAATTCTGCTTTTGAGGATTATGTGAATGTTGATGGCGGATGGATAGAACGATAAATAATAATTATTCATTTTTTAAAATATAAATATGTTGATGGAAGAAAGATTTCAAAATCACCCTGTTGAAGTAAGCAGGATGAATACCGAAGAATTGAGAAAGGCATTTACAATTAACAATCTGATGCAAATAGGAAAAATTCAGCTTGTGTATTCACATTATGACCGGATGATTATCGGAGGTGTAGTTCCTGCACAAGAGGAAATTTTATTGCAAAATTATACCCAGTTAAAATCTGATTATTTTCTGCAAAGACGTGAAATGGGGATAATAAATATAGGAGGTGAAGGATATGTAAGAGCTGATGGAATTGATTATTCTTTAAATAAATTAGATTGTTTATACCTTGGAATGGAAACAAAAGAAGTTTCTTTTAAAAGCAATAATGATAAACAACCTGCAAATTTTTATCTTCTCTCAGCCAATGCACATCATATTTATGAGAATAAATTAATGAAAAATACTGATGCAGTAACAGAAGACCTCGGGAATAAAATCACTAGCAATCAAAGAACCATTTATAAATACATACATGAAAATGGGATCAAAAGTTGCCAGTTGGTTATGGGCCTGACTATTTTAAAAGAAGGTAATGTGTGGAACACCATGCCTGCGCATACGCATAACCGTAGAATGGAGGTGTATTTATATTTTGACCTGGATGAAAACCAAAGAGTTTTTCATTTTATGGGAAAGCCACAACAGACAAGGCATTTAATAATGGCTTCCAACGAAGCAGTAATATCTGCACCCTGGTCTATTCACTCAGGTTGCGGCACATCGGCTTATTCATTCATCTGGGGTATGGCAGGGGAAAATCAATCCTTTGCAGATATGGATTTCATCGAAATAAAAAATTTAAAATAATTCAAATTCAGGTACACTTAATTACAGTTCGATTAGGAAAAATAAATTTAATTCCTGCATTTACTTATTTGCAATGGGGTCAATTTTGGCACTTTTTAAGTCTTAAAATAAGCTGAATTTGGATTTACCAAAAGAAGATTTGCATGCTCTTAAGATTCCATTATATCCAGTTGGGCATTTCTTCGGATATGTCATCACAATCACCATCTTTTGTCTTGTATAAATTATTGGACTCTCCTATCGTATTAGCGATAGAATACTCTTTCAATATAACCATAACAGCACTTAAAGCGTTAGTGATTTCAAAAGGCTTTGAAGTATCAAAATATTGCTTATTATTTCCCAGGATTATATGCATGTTTTTTTTGTTAGTTCGGCTTCCATAATACATTTCTCAGGAATTATGGCAAAATAACTTATTAACATGGCTAATATATAGCCCCATAAGGAATGCATTTGATATAAACTCTACCTTTATATCCTGATACATTAAAAGTGAAGATGAATAGTGATGAAAGCAATAATAATGAACTTCAGAAATCCAATTCTATTGCTACTTTCCATTACTTTTTACTCCTCATCAACTTTACTTCTGTAGGAAAGAATAATCATTACAATACCGAATAACAGAAACAAAACTCCGCTACATACATTCACTGAGGTATTCATTTTAGTATTTTTCTGGGCCACAAAATCATAAACAACCAGGAGGGTTCCCACAATAGTAAAGAACATTCCGATTACAAAACGCAAATCTAATAGCTTTTTCATTCGATAATTTTTTAATTAATTAAAAGAAAATAATATTCAGGATCAAAGTAGCCAATAGAACGATAATACCCAGAACCAGTGGATTTTTGTACCATACTTTTGCCTTGTCATTTTGTTTTGGTGTAAGACTATATACTAATCCAACGAGGCTACTCTCTTCTTTAGGTTTGGTAACAAGACTAACAAGAACAGTTACCACAAAACAAACTATAAATGCTATACCTGCTATATTAAATGCCTGGCTTGTGCCGGAATAGTAGGTATGAATATTCGTAATCCATCCACCTTTGCCTTCAGCAGTGGTGAGTCCATGTGTAAGGGCTGCAGCCACAGTTCCACTCAGGAGTCCATAAAAGGCTCCATTGGCAGTTGTGCGTTTCCAGAACATACCCAGAAAAAATGTTGCAAATAATGGCGCATTTACAAAACTGAACACCAACTGCAACAGGTCCATTATACTATTAAAGCTTCTGGCTATGTATGCCGTTGCAATAGATATAAGAACACCTGCTATGGTTGTAGCTTTTCCTACATAGAGATAATGTTTTTCAGAAGCATTTTTTTTAATGTAAGATTGGTAAATATCGAATGTAAATACAGTATTGAATGCTGTCACATTACCAGCCATACCTGACATAAATGAAGCGATCAATGCTGTGATCCCCACTCCTAAAATTCCGTTTGGATACAATTTTGATAACAAGGTCGGAAGAACCATGTTATAGTCTGTCTGACCACTACTATTAATGGGCAATTCATAGCCCGTAAATTGTTTTTGCAGGGAAAGAATGATAATGCCAGGAAGTATCACAATGGCCGGCATGAGTATTTTAGGAATACTGGCTATTATAGGTGTACGTTGTGCAGCATTCAAATTTTTTGATATCATGGCTCTTTGCACTACTAAAAAATCTGTGCACCAATAACCAAAGGCAAGTACAAATCCTAATCCAAACACAAGACTGAATGCATCTACTCCCATTGGATTGGTAGAAGCATGCGCCATCCCTTTCCATAAATGCAGTTTGGCATTATCTACATTATGCATAATGCCTTGAAGGCCTCCTGCCTTTTCCAAACCGATATATACCAAAGGTGCAATACCTAAAACAATTAAAAAGAACTGAAGTACTTCATTATAGACAGCGCTTGTTAAGCCCCCTAAGAAGGTATAGGCTAATACTATACCGGCTGCCAGGAAAATGGATACATTAAAATCCCACCCCAGAATTACATTTAATAACATCGCCAATGCATATAATGACACTCCTGAAGAAAAAACGGTCATTACAGCAAAACTGACTGCATTGAACCCTCTTGTTTTTTCATCAAAGCGCAAAGCCAGGTATTCAGGAACTGACCTTGCCTTGCTGCCATAATAAAATGGCATCATGAAAACACCCAGGAAGATCATGGCTATGGAAGCCCCCAACCAATAAAAATGAACGGTATATAATCCATATTTGGCTCCATTGGCTGCCATTCCTAACACTTCCTGGGCGCCAAGATTGGCAGAAATAAAGGCTAGGGATGTAATCCAAAGCGGTATATTTCTATTGCTCATCAAAAAATCATTTCCTGTTTTAATTTTCTTTTTTAATACATACCCAATCGTTACTACAAAAAGAAAGTAAACTGCAATTACCAGGTAGTCTATTAATTCAAGTTTCATTTTAATTTTTTAAAAATTAATTAGTTATTTTTTGTCGCCATCCAAAGAACCTCAATACAAATTTTAAGTCTCTTCAATAATAAAAAAAAATGAAGGGAAAGTAGAAACAATCCCCCGATGTGTAAACAACACGATTATGAGAAAATCATCTATATTTTAGTTTTTTTTTAAATTGTCTCTTATTGTGTTTCACCCTGAAGTAACTTTCAACTGATATTAATTTTCATTCCAATTCAATTTTTGATGCTGGACAAAATCTCCTTTATTGAAAATCTTTTATATATCAATACCCAAATTGCATATTGATGTTGTATTTTTTTTATCATTATTTTTTTGAATGCTGAACAGCCCATTTTACCAGGTCTTCAGCCGCTTTATAATTTTC
>DATCMY010000316.1:0-5375 GCA_036565505.1 Hanamia sp. | reverse complement strand
GTCCTCATACAAAAATTAAAACATCACATTCAAATACTTAGTTTCTTTGTAGAAAAAATGAAGGAACTTCTTCAGGAATATGGGGCCTATAATCTGTGGGCAGATAAAGTTTTATTGGATAAATTAGCGCATTTACCTGCTGAAATTTTGCATAAACAAATGGAAAGCAGTTTTCCAAATATTTATCAAACCCTTGTTCATATGATGGAAGCGGAAAGCGTTTGGTTGCAGCGTTTGAAATTGCAGGAACATATACAGTTTCCGGAAAAAGATCCTGAAGAAAATTTTGAAGAGCTTTCTAAAAAACTCCTGGCGTTATCAAAACAATGGAGCGAGTGGATAAATGATGCCAATGAAAAAAATATTATCCATGTTTTTGGATATTATAATTCAAAAAAAGAATTTTTTAAACAACCGGTTTATGAAATGTTGTTGCATGTATTCAATCATCAGACTTATCACAGAGGTCAAATAGTTACGATGTTAAGACAAAATAAAATTGATAAAATTCCTGCAACTGATTTTATTGTTTTCAGCAGGAAGAAAAACAATTTGATCCGGTAATTGATAGATATGTATCGTTAAAAATGTAAAAGGAAACACCGCAAATAAACTTTATTTAATTATTTTATTTCTGTTATTTCATTCAAATTTTGTATTTGCATCTGTATTAAAAATTCTCATTCGGTAGGCATTCATTGCTGTGATGCCTAATTTTTTTACCAGTCCATCATTTACTACAAAACCTACCGGCGCGCCAATCACAGGGATTAGCTGGGCCATTTTAGCAATGTCTAAATAGGGTTTGCTCATAAACTCGTTGAAACCAATTTTCTAATATTATAAATAAAATATATATTTATTATCCCTCTAACTATATTTCCAAAAATATTTTTTAAAGAAAACATAAGGCGCAGAAGTGCCTGCCTCGTTAATTTAACGAGGTTTAGCACTAAAGCTATCGCAGCAATCCATGAAGTACTGGTTGAAGATAGCTTAGCTCTTATCTTGTTCAATCCATAAGCTACTTTAGCCTGACCAAATTTCCCTTCGATTGGATTGCGCTCGCCAGGACTTAGATGAATTTTCACTGCCTGTGCGGAAGGGCGCCCCAGTGGCTTTGCAATTAATTTTATATCCAGTAGCTTCAGTTGCTTTCGGTTGTCCCGAGTACAATATATTTGATCAGCAAGTACCTCTGCCGGATAAAATCCAAAGCGGTTTTTGTATTTCTCTACAGAGTCCATCAAATAATTTCCTTCATTGAAGGCTTCCCAGGAAAGATGGTCCAGGAAAGCAAAACCACCTACTAATGACATTTGTAGCTTACTTCCAAATTCTGTTTTGGCATTTTCTTTTCCCCGTACAATCGGGCGAACATGAGGCTGATGGATATTAACAATGCGGTGGTCTATCCGGTGAGTACGGGTGCGGTGCATTTCTTCCTGTTGCTCATAGACCGTGTGAAGAACCATCAAATACTTTTGTTCTTTATGTGTGAGGGGGAAATGTTGGTAAGCTTCTAAAAGAACATCAATATGGGCTAAGTTTCTTTTTAAAAATCTCAACTGTCTTCCATTGGCTTTATAAATTTCTTTGGCTGTCTTTCTTTTCTTTTTAGCAGAATCCAAAAAACATTTCCGAGCTACCTTTCTGTAAGTCCTTACTTTTTTATTACCATGCAGCAAAGGTTTATATAAGATATCTATCAGTTGCTCGCTCTTTTTGCGGGCAGCATTCAGCAATTTTAAATCTGTGGGGAAAGTAATATTCTGAGGAGCTACTGTAGCATCCATCAGTAATTTTCCTTTGTTCTTTTTTGCCGGAAATGGTTCAGCTGTTTGCTCCATATTATTTTCAACAGGTGCTAACTTTGATTCCAGCAACCATCTCTTTATGATCATCCGGATCATTACTTTGGGACGGAGGTGTGTCCTGCTTTTTGTTTTTCGATTTCTGTTGTTCCTGTATCCTTGCTTCCTGCATATCTATACAATGCAAGGCAATCACTTCATTTATTTTGGATAACAAATCGATGCTCAACCGCTCCCTGATCTCTACAAAGAGTGTATCTGAAAATGGCTCTTCATTAGTAAAACTACTGTATCCCAAAAAATACTGCATGAACATATTTTCCCGTATCTGAGCTATAGTCTCCCTGTCTGTTAAATCTCCCATATGCTTGATGATCACCGCACCCAGTATCACCCTGCCGCTTATTGGCGGGCGGCCTTCTTTGGAAGGAAACAAATCGTCATAATATTTGACCAACCTATCCCAAGGGATGTTTTGGGCTAGTCTGACCCAGCGATTTTCCCTGGTCAATTTTTGCTCAAATGGAGTCTCAAAACCTAATAAAACGAGTTGATTTGGACTGACATACCGGGGAGTTGATGCACGCTTTCTGACCGGCTTTTCTGAATTACCTTGCATTTGCGTTTGCCATTTAATGATGTAATCCAAATATAGCAAAGGTTTGCTAGTTATTCAGTAAACCCTAAATACTATTCATAATAAGTATTTTTAAAAATTTACCCGAAGAAAACCTGTAAAAAAATGATTTGATATTTGTTCATTTACGTTCTCTTGGTTCAATTATTCAATTACTTTACGTTGTCTTTTTATAATTTAATATCGCCCAGGTATTTAATACTACAGCAAATAAGCAAATTTTCCATAATTGAGGGATAATATCTTTCCAGCCACTTCCCTTTAAAATAACCATTCGCATCACCTGGATCATATAACTTAACGGATTCAGTTTTGCTATAAATTTTGCCCAACCAGGCATGCTGTCAATAGGGGTAAATAATCCTCCCATTAAAATAAAAATCATCATAAAGAAAAACATAATAAACATCGCTTGTTGCTGGGTATTTGAATAAGTAGAAACTAACAAGCCAAATCCAAGAACTGCCAGCAGGTATAGCCATATAAATCCATATAATACTAATATGTTTCCCAGAGGAGTTATTCCATAAACGGCCCAGGTAATTAATAAGCCAATAGTGAATACTACATTTCCTAAGATCCAGAAGGGTATTAATTTTCCTAAAATAAAATGGTGTTTCTTTATGGGTGTTACATTTATTTGCTCTATAGTTCCTACTTCCTTTTCTTTTACAATATTTAAAGCAGTTAGAAATCCGCCAACCATTGTTACTAATATAGCGAGAATGCCGGGTACCATAAATAAATGATAATTCAAAAATGGATTGAACCAGTTCGATGATCTGACTTCAATAACAGGGGCGGAATTAAATTTTGAAGGCTCTTGACATAGCAGTTCGATATAATTATTGTAGTTACTGATAATATTTGATAAATAAACTCCGCCTAAATTAGCCTTAGAACCATTTATAGCATTTACTGCAATAAAAACAGGTTGTTTACTTTCACGCACAATATTTCTTTTAAATCCGGCCGGTATTTCCAAAATCAAATCTGCTTTATCGTTTTCAATCAGATCAAAAGCCTCTTTATAGCTCGCATTATAACTTTGTAGTTTGAAATATCCTGATGCGATAATTTTATTGATCAGATTTTGAGAATAAGAAGAATGATCGTGATCAACTACAGATAAGTTAATATTCTTTACTTCATAATTGGCAGCTAAGGGTAAGATCAACAATTGCATAACAGGCATTACCAGGATCATTGCAACAATAGACCAGTTACGGAATATCTGTTTAAATTCTTTTCGCAATAAAAATTTAATAATTCTCATTGCATTCTTATTTTAAAACTTTTTAAACTCATGATAAACAATATCAATGTGATTCCTACCAGAATTAATGTTTCTTTCCAAATAACAGAAAATCCTACTCCTTTTATCATGATTGATTTGATGATAATGTAAAACCATTTTGAAGGAAGGATATTGGAAATAAGTTGCAAGGGAACCGGCATATTTTCAATAGGAAACATAAATCCACTGAAAAGCACGGTAGGTAATAACATTCCCATTAGTGAAACCAACATGGCGCTTTGCTGTGAATTTGTTTTTATGGAAATAAAAATACCTAACGTAAGGCAGGTGATAATGAATAAGGTGCTTTCGGCAAGTAATAATAATAAACTCCCTTTGATAGGGACATTTAAGACATATACACTTAATACAAGTATGGAGGCAACATTGATAAGTGATAAAAACAAATAAGGAACTGCTTTTGACAGTATCACTAAAACAGGTTTAAAAGGAGAAACTAACAATATTTCCATAGTACCGGTTTCTTTTTCTTTAACGATAGAGATCGCTGTCATTAAAACACAAATCAGCATAAGTACCAATGCCATAACTCCGGGTACAAAATTTGGCGCTCCTTTCAATTGGGGGTTGTACAGCATACGTATTCGGGGTATGATACGAAGGGGATTAGAATAATTCGTATTCAAGTCAGCTTGGTAATCCTGAATAATAGAAGAAATGTAATTGGTTAATGCAGTAGCAGTATTAGGATCAGATGCATCTGCAATTACCTGAATGCTGGCCTTTTTCAGATGCATAATATCATCATGAAAGCTAGGAGGAAATACCAGTGCCATGTGAATTACTCCTTTCTTAAAAGTTGATTCAATTTGGCTGTTGTCGCTAATATAATTTTCAATTTCAAAATATTTGCTGGCGGCTATTTTTGCAATTATTTTTTGCGACGAAATATTTTTTGCATTATCAATGATCAGAATTTTTGAATTCTTTATTTCATTTGTTAATGCAAAGCCAAAAATCAGTATTTGCATAACCGGCATCCCAAATAAAATAAGCAACGTCCTTTTATCGCGCCAAACGTGGAAAAATTCTTTTCTTACAAAAGCTATAAATTGTTTCATTAATTAATTGATATTGACAATTCATTCACAGAACCAAATTGAAACTGATTCTCATATTTTATATTAATTTCTGTAACTATTATCTATTATTCTATCCGTTTTGCCCTTCTTGCCAGTTGATAAAATACATCGTCCATTGATTTAGCACTGAATTGGTTTTTTAAATTTTCGGGTGTATCTAACGCTTCTATTTTTCCATCTACCATAATACTTAGCCGGTTGCAATATTCTGCTTCATCCATATAGTGAGTTGTCACAAAAAGAGTAATTCCTTTTTCAGCAGCATCATAAATCAGGTCCCAAAACTGCCTGCGGGTTACCGGATCGACTCCACCCGTAGGCTCATCTAAAAAAACAATTTTTGGTTCATGTATTACGGCAACTAAAAAAGCAAGTTTTTGTTTCCAGCCTAAAGGCAAAGAAGCGACTAATTTTTTTGCTTCATTTTTTAATCCCAGCTGAGAAATTAGTTCTTCGCTTTTTACTTTTATTTGTGCGTCACGTAATCCATAAATTCCTGCATAGAAATTGATATTTTCTAATAC
>DATCMY010000315.1:0-5146 GCA_036565505.1 Hanamia sp. | reverse complement strand
AAGAACTAATTTTTTGAACGTTTGGACACTAGTGAACATAAACTTCTTATTAAGTTAACACTAAAAAAAGGATTGGCCTGAATTGGAACTTTTGGATGTTTGAGATTGATAGTAAAAATCACAAGCATAATGGCAATTACTTCAACTATGGTTCCGCAATGAAAATATAACAATGTATGCACACGGCTTGTACAAATATGCCAGGCAAAAATTCTTACTACAAAGAAACTGGCAGCACAAAAACAAGTGTGGGTTATAAATATTTACATTAGCTTTCCTTATCTTGTAATGGCAAAATCTAAAACAATTTATAGTCAATGAAACATTTCTATTCCTGGGTACTTTGCTTTTGCTTGCTTACTCAAAATTCCCTTGCTCAAAAATGGTCTCAAAGTAAAATAGATTCTTCTGATGTTATAATTATTACCAATAAAGGCGGGCAGAATCTCGGTTATGCAACCACCTCCGGTGTTAAAATTATAACCATTGATGGATTTGCTTTTAAAGATCTAAATAAAAATAACCAACTGGATAAGTACGAAGACTGGCGGCTGCCGGCAGATGTAAGGGCCAAAGATCTTGCTTCAAAACTTTCTGTTGCACAAATTGCGGGGCTCATGCTATACAGTAAGCACCAGGCAATACCAGCCTTTGCCAGCGGACCTTTTGCCGCTACCTACAGCGGGAAAACATTTGCCGAAAGTGGTGCCAACCCATTTGATCTAACTGATCAGCAAAAAGAATTTCTTACTAAAGATAATGTGCGTCATGTGCTCATCACTTCCGTAAAAAGTGCTGCAGTAGCGGCCAAATGGAACAACAATGCCCAGGCATTGGCAGAAGGATTTGGCCTCGGAATCCCAATCAATACCAGTTCCGATCCACGGAACGGTACCGTTGCCAATGCAGAATTTAATGCAGGCGCCGGCGGCTCCATTTCAATGTGGCCCGGTTCTCTTGGCCTTGCCGCAACTTTTGATCCTGCACTTGTAGAACATTTTGGCAAAATAGCTGCAACAGAATACAGGGCGCTTGGTATTGCAACTGCACTTTCGCCACAAGTGGATCTTGCTACGGAACCCCGCTGGCTTCGTGTTAGCGGCACATTTGGTGAAGGCCCGAAACTTGCTACAGATATGGCACGCGCTTACATTGATGGCTTTCAAACTTCAACAGGTGATAAAGAAATTGCAAATGGATGGGGCTATAATAGTGTGAATGCAATGGTAAAGCACTGGCCAGGTGGCGGTGCCGGAGAAGGGGGCAGGGATGCTCATTATGGCTATGGTAAATATGCAGTATATCCGGGAAATAATTTTACAAAAGATCTTGTTCCTTTTACACAAGGCGCTTTTAAATTGAAAGGAAAAACCGGTATGGCCTCAGCCGTGATGCCTTATTATACCATTTCTTATAAGCAGGATATTAAGAACAAAGACAATGTTGCCAATAACTATAACGCCTATATCATTACTGATCTTCTAAGAAAAAAATATAAGTTTGATGGTGTGGTATGCACCGATTGGCTGGTTACAGGCGATGAAACTGCTGTTGATGTTTTTTTGAGCGGCAAATCGTGGGGAGTGGAAAAATTATCAGTGGCACAAAGGCATTATAAAGCATTGATGGCCGGTGTTGATCAGTTTGGAGGAAATAACGATGCCGCGCCTGTAATAGAAGCCTATAACATAGGTGTGAAAGAACATGGCAAGGCCTTTATGCGTGCCCGCTTTGAACAATCTGCAGTCCGCTTGTTGAAAAATATTTTCAGGGTGAGTTTATTTGAAAATCCTTATCTCGATCCAAAAAATTCTGCAAAGATTGTTGGCCAGCCAGCATTTATGGCTGCAGGTTATGGAGCACAATTAAAATCGGTGGTAATGCTCAAGAATAAAAACAATGTATTGCCTCTTACAAAAAATAAAACAGTTTATATACCCAAAAAAATTACACCTGCCGGCAGAAACTTTTTAGGCATGGGAACTCCGGAAAAACTGGATTACCCGATAAATTTAAATGTTGTAAAAAAATATTTCAACGTTACTGACAATCCTGATGAAGCTGATTATGCGCTTGTATTTATCAATAGCCCTAACAGTGGCGGAGGATATAATAGTGCTGATGCAAAAGCCGGTGGCACAGGTTATGTACCTATTAGTTTGCAATATGGCGAATACACAGCAACAGATGCAAGAGATCCAAGCATTGCAGGTGGCGATCCGCTGGAGAAATTTACAAACCGTACTTACAAAGGCAAATCTTCAAAAGCAATTAACATTACAGATCTTAGCATGGTAACTGATACGTATGCAAAAATGAAAGGAAAGCCTGTTATCGTTTCTGTTAATATGAATAACCCAATGGTATTTTCAGAGTTTGAAAAAGATGCCAATGCCATCCTTGTAAATTTTGGTGTGCAGGACCAGTCTATTTTAGATTTACTTACAGGTGCAAGTGAACCATCCGGATTGCTGCCTATGCAAATGCCTGCAGATATGCATACTGTAGAAAAACAATTTGAAGATGTACCACTTGATATGAAAGTGTATAAGGACTCAGAAGGAAACAGTTATGATTTTGCATTTGGCCTTAACTGGAAGGGTATCATAAAAGACGCAAGAACGGCAACCTATAAAAAAGGTAATTGATAAACTATGAACCTGGATTTTCTTGATATTGGGGATTGTTAGAAAAAAACAAAAAATTTGTAATTACCTCAATCCTATCAATCGCCTTTCAAATGCCAACCCGCATTCACATTTGTAATTTCTTATAATGGATCCCTTGTCATTTCATTATTTATATTTCTGCCATAGTAAGATATATGGTATTGCATGGAGTTATCATCTATCTCTACGATGTCCACAATCATGGGCTCATTTCCTTTTGGTACCTTATAATCCGGGTCATCGGTTTTTTTGAAAATAAGCTGGTATTCACAATTATTGATCCATTTGGTTTCATACTCGTAAAAGTATTTACCAATGTGTTCAGTCGTTTTTTGAAGTGTTCTTTCAATCGTCACTTTTTGGCTCATTGTAGTATAGTGCCATTTACCAGGAAAATATTTTTTGCAATCATTGTTGGGTGACATAGAACCTTGCGGCACAGCCCTTATATCCTCTTTGGCGTCTTCTACTGTTACAGCATTATCCATTACCGGAACACTGGTTTCTGGAATACCGGTGCCGGCTGCATCATTAATCACCAAACCATTTAATAATTCTTCCGCCTTTTTTTCATTATCAATTTCTGCGTCTTTTACGGCCAGAACCAGGAATTGCAACGTTGTATTGACGTCTGAATAATAATAGCCAAAGAAACTAAATTTAATATCCGATATGGTACCCTCTGCTTCCATAGCCATTCACGATGCGGTATTCCTGTTTTACAACGTGGTAATCAGGTGAGGCGGCTTTCGCATTTTTAATAACTATATTCCTTAGTGCCTCAAGGGTTAAATGAATATTTTCCGTGATTAACAAGGCTTGTATATCCCCGCCCTTTTGCTGTAATTCATATTCTGCACTTTTATTGTTGGTGGCTTTTCCAAAACTCCATATTTTAGGATCGAGCCAAAAGCCAAGATGTGTCTTATTGCTTTTCAATAAAAAGAAAGCTGATGCAGACCTGGTAAAGCTAGCAGGGTTTATTTTGATGACGCTGTCGGCATTCATAAACTCTTTGGAAAATTTCCAGGTACCGTTATCATAAAGGATCACTTCATCACCTTTATCTGTTATGGCCTTTATTTGGGCAACAATTGCATTTGAAAAAATGAGACTAGCCAAAAAGAATAAAATTGATTTTCTCATAGGAGACATTCTGGTGTATTGCTTTGGAAGTATTGCCGTTGGACTTTCTTATTATTACTTTGAAAAGACAATGAGAACATTCTTCCTGAAATTTATTTTAATCATTAGTTCTTATGTCAAAATAAAACATAAAAATTCTTAATTACCATTTTTTTAATTAAGACCAGAATAGAGGGATTTTTTATATCATACAATACTATCTTGTAAAGAATAATTTCTTATAATTACCTAATTAGTCATAATCAGAATTTTGTGGATTTTACATCCTGTTTTAAATTCTGTAAATTCTTCCATTTTGAAAATTTTGATTCAGACTGTTTTGCAATCTCCGCCAACATTAGAATTATATCGATTAATTTTTATTTTTTTAAAGCGCGGTATCTTTCAATGCATCATACAATTTATCCAGGTCTTCATTGCTATTGAAAGCTTGTATTGAATATCTTAAATAGATTTTATCCTCATGTACCATTACAGGAATTTGTATTTTATATTTTTCATACAATACATCCTTTAATTTCTCCGGGTCTTTAGTCTTTATAGGTATGCTATAAATCTGCCCAATAAAGTCATCCGATACCGGGCAAAGAGGCGCTGCATTTAATAAGGTACAAAATCGCCCTGCATTATTTTGTGTAATCAATCTGCATTCTTTATTTACAGCATCCCAATTGTTTTCCTGCATAAATTGAATGGCAGCAGGTGTTGATAAAAACGCCGAATAATCTCTTGTACCCTGCATTTGGTGATAATCCAAAAACTGAGAATGCGAAGGTTTCACACTTTCATAACCCCAACTAACTAATAAGGGATCAAACAAATGCTGCAATTGTTTATTTACATATAAAAAGGAAGAACCCTTTGGGGCAAGCATCCATTTATGACAAGCGCCTGTATAAATATCCGCCTGTAAAGCAGATAAATTTACCTCCACCTGGCCAGGGCCATGCGCTCCATCTACAAAAGCAATGATCCCTTTCCCCTTTGCTATGGCGCATATTTCTTCTACCGGCAATCTTAAACCTGTTGAGCTGGTAATATGGCTGATAAAAATTATCCTGGTTTTTGTGGTTATCCCATTCAAAAATTGAGTTATAAAATCTTCTTTAGATTCCAACGGAAACCGGATCTTTTGGCGAACATACGTGGCACCTTTTTTACCACAATAATATTTCCAGGTTCTGTCGCAGGCGCCATATTCAAGATTAGTAGTCAGCACTTCATCTCCGGGTTTCAAATCAAAACTTTTGGCAATAATATTTACAGCGTACGATGGGCTAAATCATATTTTGATGTGCTGGATAGGTACAACTCCGTTGGGAGTTTTTTTA
>DATCMY010000314.1:0-3887 GCA_036565505.1 Hanamia sp. | reverse complement strand
GGACAGTACTGAGGGTGGTCATTTCAATTTTCTGATCTGTCATATAAAAAGTTTAAGGTTAATAATCTTCTTATAGGTTCTTGCAAATGATATACCGAAAATTTTCAACTTGTAACAATGAAGACTGCCTGCAAAAGTGAGATATATAGTATTTTTAAATTCCCGGTTTAATATTAAAAATTCAAACCGAAAATCAACTTACATGGATTGATAAATTTTAATTTTATTGTAAAGTGTTTTGCGGTCAATATTTAATATTTCGGCAGCCTTGGTCTTATTAAAATTGACTTCTTTTAACACATTCATAATAGTCTCATATTCGGCCCTGGCGGCTGCATCTTTAAGGTCTATTGGTTTATGAATATCTATAGTCTCAGAAAAATCACCCAGGCCATTCAATTTAGATTCTTTGTGAAGCAGTGATTGGGTAATTTCCCAGGGAAGAACTTTTGAGTTGATAAGCCCTGATTGAGTAAGTAAAACGGCACGGCGTACTACATTTCTAAATTCTCTTAAATTACCAGGCCATGAATAATTGATAAACATTTCTTCCACTTCTTCTTCATATCCTTCAATATCCTTTTGCAATTCTTCATTGGTTTTGTCAAGAAAAAATTGAGCAAAAAGAGGAATATCCCCTTTTCTATCGCGCAATGCGGGCAGGTTAATTGAAAATTCATTAAACCTGTGATAGAGATCTTCCCGAAATTTTCCTTTTTGATAGGCTTCCTGGAGGTTTTCGTTTGAGGCAACAATAATTCTTATATCCACATCCATTTCTTTATTGCCCCCCACTCTTTTAAATTTTCTTTCCTGTATTACTCTAAGTAAAGAAGCCTGCACATCTTTAGCCAGGTTAGAAACTTCATCCAAAAATAAAGTGCCGCCATTTGCTAATTCAAAATGTCCTTCTTTATCATTTACAGCCCCTGTGAAGGCGCCTTTCACATGACCAAAAAGCTCACTACCTGAAAGTTCTTTAGATAAAGTACCGCAATCCATTGCCACAAAAGGTTTCCCTTTACGTTTGCTGGATTCGTGAATAGTTTTGGCAATTACTTCCTTGCCGGTGCCACTTTCTCCATATAGAATTACACTGTAATTAGTGGGAGCTACTATTTCTATTTGTTTATACACTTTTGCTGTTTCTCCATCCTGCCCTATTAAAAATTCTTTATTGGCAGAAATAGTATATGACTTTTTATTTTTAGGAGCAACTGTACTTGCAGAAGGGGTAATTAATTTTTCAGAAGGGGTGGCCAATGCTTTATCAATTACATTAATTACTTCATCAGGAATAAGTGGTTTGGTAATGTAATCAAAAGCACCAAGTTTAATAACATCTACAGCAGTTTTAATATCCGAATATCCGGTAATAATGATTACAATTGTTTTTGGTTTTATTTCTTTTATTTTCAATAAAACATCTTTACCATCTTTATCTCCCAGCCTATAATCACAAAGCACAATATCAAAATGTTCCTCATTAAATTTAGCAAGGCCTTTTGTCCCATTGTGGGCTACCTCTGTTTCGAATCCTTTTTTGTCGAGAAAACGGCTTAATAAAACACACATATCAAAGTCGTCATCAATAATCAGTATTTTTTTCTTCATAGCTTTAAAAAAAAAGTCTTTTTGGATTTAGCAAAGTTAACTTAAATCTTCGTTTTTTAATTGGGGAGAACTTACAGGTTTTTCTTCAGTCTTTATCCATTCAGCATATTCTTTAGGCAAAATTTTTCCTCCATATAATTTAGCATGTACTTTAGTGAATTCTGCGCCAAGATATAGGATGATTGAACTGTAATAAACCCAAACCATGAAAATGATTATGGAACCTGCAGCGCCATAAAGAGATGAAAAATTACTTTGGCCTAAGTAGAAACCAATAGCAAATTTGCCAAGGGTGAAAAATATTGCGGTAATAAACCCTCCAAATAATACATCTTTCCATTTGATTTTAGCATCGGGTAGTATTTTAAACATTAATGAAAATAAAACATTAGCGATAAGGAAAGAAAGAATTACGTCTGTAATTTGAATGAAATACACACTATATTCCTGTATATATTGTCCAATAAATTTTCCAAAAGCAGAAACTAACGCATTTAAAATAAGTGAAACAGCCATAATAAATCCAATACTTAATATCAAAGAAAATGAGAGCAGCCTGGTAATAATTAATTGCCACCAGATTTTTTTTGGTTTTACCCTCAATCCCCAAATTTTATTGATGGAATCCTGTATTTCACCAAATATGCTGGTAGCGCCAATTAATAAAACCACGATCCCTATTACGGATGCAAAAAAATTATTTCCCGCTACGTGAATATTTTTTATGGTTTCCTGTATTTGCATCGCTGCATTACTGCCTAATAGACTGTTTAACTGATCGTAAATTTCTCCCTGCATGGCTTCTTTACCAAAAAAGAAACCAGATAAGGTGGTTAAAATTATAACGAAAGGAGCTATTGAAAAAACAGTATAGTAAGCAAGTGAAGCACTATATTTAAAAATATTATCTGCTGAAAATTCTTTAAAAACCGTTTTTGTATATGAAAACATATTCAGGAAATAAATTTTAATGCCATTATAATAAAATTTTCAGGGAAATATTCATATAAAGTTAAAGTAAAACTGCTGTCTTGTTAATAATAAAATTTCCAATCATTTCATAAGATGGAATAATATTTTTATATCAAAAAAAGAGGAAAGCTTTTTCTTTCAAATTAATTATTGGCAAATAAGTTGCCTTAATAAAATTGGTTATCCTATTGAACCTTATAAATTGATGCCCATTACTGAAATGGGAAATACCGTACCCTTAAACGCAATGATCGTTGAAGACGAAAAAGATCTTTGTTTTTTGCTTTCATTTATTCTAAAACAAAAGAATTTAAATCCCTCTTGTGTTTATACAATCGCAGATGCGAAAAAATCAATTGAAAAAATCAATCCTTTCGTATTGTTTTTAGATAACCGGCTGCCCGATGGGTATGGAATAGATTATATATGCGAAGTGAAAAAAAATCATCCTTTTATCAAAATTGTGATGATTACTGCCCATAATACTTCACAGGATATACAAAATGCCATGAAAAGAGGTGCGGATTTTTTTATAAGTAAACCTTTTAATTCTGCTATTATCCGAAATACAATTGATCAAATATTTCCGGAAATATTAAAATAAGATATTAAAAAGCGCTCATTTCGTAGAGAGATTTCCCCAAAAATAATAGCATTCATTTGTTTATAAATGCTGTCTTCTTAATACATATCAATAATTACAGGAGATTAGAAAATTTGGCAAAGTTTTGAATATAAGTTATATGAGTTTAATTCATTTTTTTAATCATCAACAAATGAAAAGTTTATTATTCATCATTGCAGTGGTTCTTATAATTATATGGATTATCTCATTTTTATTATATCATATTACGGGAGGTCTTATTCATATTTTATTGATAATAGCAGTTATATCAATCATATTAGGAATAATAAGAAGAGCTTAATTTTTTCCAACAGAAAAAATTGTAAGCCGAAAAACATAGGGAATGAAAAAAAATAATTCAACATAAAATCTTTTTTCTTTCACAATTTAAATATAATAACAAATGGGAAATCTATTGTACTTAATCGCAGTAATTCTGATAATTATCTGGGCGATCAGCTTTTTGGGAGGTTTTTATACAGGGGGTATTATTCATATTCTATTGGTAATAGCCATTATAGCTATACTCCTGAAAGTAATCAACAGGGCAACTTAATTTTTGTTAACAAATAAATATTTATTATGGAAAACTGGCAATTAAAACTAAAAGGAAACTGGAACGAAGTGAAAGGGAAAATGAAACAGGCATATGGAGATCTTACAGACGATGATTTAA
>DATCMY010000313.1:0-6109 GCA_036565505.1 Hanamia sp. | reverse complement strand
AGCAAAAATTTTATGGGTTGATGATGAGATGGAGAGTTTAAAATCTCAGATAATGTTCCTGGAGCATAAAGGGTATGATGTAACTTCATTAAGCAATGGCCATGATGCGATTGATTATATAAAAGAAAATATAGTAGATGTTGTGCTTTTGGATGAAAGTATGCCAGGCATAACCGGGCTCGAAACTTTGCAGAAGATTAAAGAAGTCAATTCACAAATTCCTATCGTTCTTATTACAAAAAATGAAACAGAGAATTTGATGGATGAAGCAATCGGTTCTCAAATAACTGATTATTTAATAAAGCCTGTAAATCCAAACCAGGTTTGGCTTTCGTTAAAAAAAATAATTGATAATAAAAGGTTGGTCGCAGAGAAAACAACTTCTTCCTATCAGCAACAATTCCGGGATTTATTTATGGCGCTAAATGATAATCCTGATTTTAATCAATGGATGGAAATTTATAAAAAATTAGTGTATTGGGAACTTGAAATGAAAAAAAGCGACAGTCCTGAAATGCGCGAAGTCTTTCAATCGCAAAAGAATGAAGCCAATAGTGATTTTTTTAAATTTATATCCAAAAATTATTCTAACTGGGTTATCAATCCTGCAGCCGATGCGCCCATCATGAGCAACACGCTTATGAAGTATAAAGTGTTCCCGCATATTGAAAAAGGTATTCCCACTTTTTTTGTGTTAATAGATAATTTAAGATTCGATCAATGGAAAGCGATACAACCCTTGTTTGCTGAAAATTTTCGTATTCAGGAAGAAGAAACTTTTTATTCAATATTACCTACTGCTACTCAATATAGCCGCAATGCGATATTCGCCGGATTGCTTCCCGTAGAAATTGAAAAACAATTTCCGGTAGAATGGAAAAATGATGATGAAGAAGGTGGTAAAAATTTATATGAAGAAATGTTTTTTAAAGCGCAACTCAAAAGGCTTCGGAAAGAAGATTTGAAATATTCCTATACAAAAATAACCAATCACCAGGATGCACAAAAGCTGGTAGACAATATCCATAATTTTTTACAAAATGATATCAATATTATTGTTTATAATTTTGTGGATATGCTTAGCCATGCCCGTACAGAGATGGAAGTATTGAAAGAACTTGCCGCAGATGAAGTAAGCTATAGAAGCCTTACCGCATCATGGTTTGAGCATTCTCCATTGCACCAGGCATTAAAGAAAATTGCCGATAAAAAAATAAAACTCATTGTAGCTACAGATCACGGAAGTGTGAGGGTAAATACTCCGCATAAAGTAGTAGGAGATAAGCAAACAACCGCCAATCTTCGTTATAAACATGGACGAAATTTGAATTACGATAATAAAGAAGTGCTTGCATTTCGTGATCCCAGGCAGGCCGGCTTACCTGTGCCAAATGTAAATTCATCCTTCATTTTTGCAAAGCAGGATGGCTATTTATGTTATCCTAATAATTATAATCATTTTGCCAATTATTATAAAAATACCTTTCAGCATGGTGGTATAAGTTTAGAAGAAATGATCATTCCTGTTATCAGGATGACAAGCAAAGTGAATGGATGATGGTGGGCTATTAATGTTTAGGATTTAATTAGATGCATAATTCATATGAATTATGTTCTTCATTTCATAACAGAGAAATCACTGGAATTTCTTTATCTATATTTGTACTTAATTTATTTGAAATTCAATAATGGCTTTATTATTAAATTTAACAGGAAAACGTATAAACGAAAGTTGTTACCCTTATTCATTGTTCTAAAAGAAATGGGATACGTTTTATCTTAATTGCATTAACCGGGCTACATATTTCCCCAAGATGTCGAATTCAATATTTACCACATCATCTTCCATCAGGTTTTCAAAATTTGTATGCGATAATGTATAAGGAATTATGGCTACAGTAAATGAATTCTTATCTACATTAAAAGCAGTAAGGCTTACACCATTAATACAAACAGATCCTTTTTCAATAATTAATGGCGCAAAAATTTCATTAAATTCAAAAGTAAATTCAACACTTCCTTCTTTATCTTTTCTTTGGGTACAAACAGCCGTTCCGTCCACATGGCCCTGAACAATATGTCCATCAAGGCGTCCATTCATTTTCATAGATCGTTCCAGGTTTATTATATCACCTGGATTCCATAAGCCCGCAGTAGTTTTTTCTAATGTTTCATGAATGGTAGTGATCTGGTATATATCTTTTTTTATACCTTCTACCGTAAGGCAAATTCCATTGTGGCATACACTTTCATCAATTTTTAATTGAGAAGAAATATCGCTTTTAATAAAAAAAATCCGGTTCGATTTTTCAATTGAGATTTCTTTTATTTCCCCTAAAGCTTCTATAATACCAGTAAACATTCTATTGATTTTATTTTTTTTAAAAATAGTATCTTTTTGGAGTTCTTTAATTTAAAAATTTACTTTATCTTTGCACTCCTTAAAAAAATAAAAGGAAATTCTATGCTGATTATTGATTCAAAAGATTGCGAAAATATTGATAAAGCGCTTAAAAAGTACAAGAAAAAATTTGAAAAGAGCCGTACTCTGTTACAGCTTCGTGAGCGCCAGTCTTTCACCAAACCTTCAATAAGAAGGCGCGGAGAAGTATTAAAAGCAGTTTATAAACAACAGATTGCAAGCGGAAAAATAGAAATTTAATTTAAATTTCTTCTTTATATGTTATTCCGGATAGCTTAAGTTAATTAACTTTACAGCTACCGGTTTTTTTATGTGCCTAACTGAAACATATCCAATAAAGGAATTTTTAAATTACCTAACTTTTCAAAAGCGGTATTCTAAACATACTATTATATCTTATCAAAATGACCTTACTGGTTTTTTTGATTTTATTTTTCTACAGTATCAATCAATTCCTTTAAAAGAGATTTCTGCTCCAATGGTCCGTTCGTGGCTCGCCACGCTAAAAGAAAACAAAGCGGCCTCTAAAACAATCAATCGTAAAATATCTTCTCTTAAATCTTTTTTTAAGTATCAACTTAAAATGAAGGAAATAGAAGTGAGCCCAATGTCTACCACTACTGCTTTAAAAGTGAACCGCAGGCTTCCTTCATTTATTGAACAAAAGGATATTAATACATTATTTACTGATATTGATTTTGCTTCTACCTGGGAAGGGAAATTGAACTTTTTGATCCTTGAATTATTATATCAAACAGGAATAAGATTAAGTGAATTGATTAATTTAAAAGAACAGCACATTGATACAAATACCAATACCATAAAAGTATTAGGGAAAGGTAATAAAGAAAGAATAATTCCTGTAAATAATCAATTATTACAACTAATAGATCAATATATTACAGAGAAAAGAATTCAATTTCCTGAATCTTCAAATGTTTATCTTCTGATCAGTAAAAAAGGAAAAATGCTTTATCCTAAATATGTTTATAATATGGTAAAGTTTAATCTTGGAAAAGTGTCGACGAATGAAAGAAAAAGCCCTCACATACTTCGCCATAGTTTTGCAACACACTTAACTAATAATGGTGCCCAAATAAATGCAATAAAGGAATTACTTGGCCATAGCAGTCTTGCTGCTACACAAATTTATACGCATAATTCAATAGAAAAACTAAAGGAAGTACACAAACTGGCCCATCCTAAATCGTAGTAAAAAAGGATTATTCCTTTAAAATTTATTTTTGAAAAATGCGTTCTTAACTGTAACTTCATACTTGAAAAAACTTACACTTCATCTTTAAAATATTGCTTACTTATGTCCTTTTAATTTTACCTGATTTATTTATATTTCTCACTTTAAAACTTAAGACAACTATGAACGTAAACATTCAAACAACACATTTTGTGGCAGACTCCAAATTGGTTTCTTATATTGAAAAAAAACTCTCAAAACTTAACCAGTTTCATGAGCGAATAACGAAAGTAGATGTGTTTTTAAAATTGGATAACGTGGTACATAATATTAAAGACAAAATTGCAGAGATTAAAGTGCATGTTCCCAAACATGATTTTTTTGTAAAACATTCTTCCAAATCCTTTGAAGAAAGTTTTGATATTGCCCTGGATTCTGTTATCACCCAAATGAAGAGAAAAAAGGAAAAAATGGTAGCATGAATTAAAATATAAAGCTTTTGTATTTCCCCCGTTTACCGGGGGATTTTTTTTGGTAAATGATTTATTTTTTACTTTTCCTGACAGAAAAAATCTTAAAAAATTATCAGATTTAAATTGGCAATAATTTTTTCTTTTCAAAATTTTTCCATTAAACATTTTCCATTACCTTTGCCTTCCCAAAAAATAGCCTTATTGGTTATATTGTTGAGGAGAGTTCATTATAAGGCTGTATTTGAGCAATTGCCAGTGTAGCTCAGTTGGCCAGAGCAGCTGATTTGTAATCAGCTGGTCGGGGGTTCGAATCCCTCCACTGGCTCTTGGATTTTAGAAATAGGAATTTTTGATCTTAAATTTTCTGCAGTTCATAATTTTTAAAAATATGTATATCTGTGGTGAAAAATTTGCAATCAAAAATTTGAATTTGGGCAGATGGCCGAGTGGTTAAAGGCGACAGACTGTAAATCTGTTCTCTCACGAGTACGTAGGTTCGAACCCTACTCTGCCCACATTATTATAATTTGAGTATTATATATAGAGTTTTTTGAAATAATTTAGTTTGACTTCTTTCAAGCTGTTGTAGCGCAGGGGTAGAGCATCCCGATAGTAATCGGGAAGTTCGAAGTTCAATTCTCATCAAGCTGTTGTAGCTCAGGGGTAGAGCACTTCCTTGGTAAGGAAGAGGTCGTGAGTTCAATTCTCATCAACAGCTCTAATTTTAGAGTTGAAAAAATTAAAATAAATCAAGCGGAAGTAGCTCAATTGGTAGAGCGATAGCCTTCCAAGCTATAGGTCGCGAGTTCGAGACTCGTCTTCCGCTCAATAAATAAAAGTTCATTTTTCAGAAATGAATATGAACCAATGATGTAAAAATTTTTAAAACAAAAATTAAAACAAACAAAATGGCAAAAGAGAATTTTAAAAGGGATAAACCCCACGTTAACGTTGGTACTATCGGGCACGTGGATCACGGTAAAACCACCTTAACAGCCGCTATAACCGATATTTTGTCTAAAAAAGGTTTGGCGGAAAAAAGAAATTATGATGATATTGATGGTGCTCCTGAAGAAAAAGAAAGGGGTATTACAATTAATACAGCACACGTAGAATATGCAACTGTTAATCGTCACTATGCTCACGTAGATTGCCCTGGTCACGCCGATTATGTGAAAAACATGATTACAGGTGCGGCCCAAATGGATGGAGCTATATTAGTGGTTGCTGCTACCGATGGCCCTATGCCTCAAACAAAAGAACACATACTTTTGGCCCGCCAGGTTGGTGTACCACGTATCGTTGTTTTTATGAACAAAGTAGATTTGGTCGACGATCCTGAATTATTAGAATTGGTAGAAATGGAAATTCGTGAGTTGTTAACTTCTTACGGTTTTGATGGTGATAACACACCGATCATTCAAGGTTCTGCAACAGGAGCATTAGCTGGTGATGAAAAATGGGTAGCTAAAATCGATGAATTAATGGAAGCTGTAGATACTTATATTCCATTACCTCCTCGCCCGGTTGATCAGCCTTTCCTTATGTCTGTAGAAGATGTATTCTCTATTACAGGTCGTGGTACAGTTGCTACCGGACGTATTGAAAGAGGTCGTATTAAAGTTGGCGAAGGAATTGAAATAGTAGGTTTAATGGAAAAACCTTTGACATCAACAGTTACTGGAGTAGAGATGTTTAAAAAGTTACTTGATGAAGGTGAAGCTGGTGATAATGCAGGGTTGCTACTCCGCGGTATTGAAAAAACTCAAATCCGTCGTGGTATGGTTCTTTGCAAACCAGGTTCTATTACACCCCATACTGATTTTAAAGGTGAAGTGTATGTGTTAAGCAAAGAAGAAGGTGGACGTCATACTCCATTCTTCCAAAAATATCGCCCTCAGTTCTACTTCAGAACAACAGATGTAACAGGCGAAGTAGAATTGCCAGCAGGAACAGAAATGGTAATGCCAGGTGATAATACCTCACTTACTGTTAAGTTGATTCAGCCAATTGCAATGG
>DATCMY010000312.1:0-11368 GCA_036565505.1 Hanamia sp. | reverse complement strand
GATTAAAAAACAAAATATTATATAGCCCTTGTTAAGTCAGGGGCTATATTTTAAATAAACAACCCTATGTATTGTAGGGGGCATTAGTTCCTTAAACTGTAATCAATAAAAATAAAATAAAATGGCAGTAAAAGAAGCATCAAGACCAATTACATCAGGTGATATAGCCTTCGCAAGAGAAGGTGAAAAGCCAATGACAGTAGCATTTGAATCCGATTCAGACCAAGTAACAAATTGGGCTATACAGGATAATATGCCAACGACTGAACAAAAGTTTGTAATTTTTAAATTATGCGATAACACCAAGCAGGGCGGCGTACATCTTCCAAATGAAGATGATGCTGTTAACCCTGAAACAGGGAAGGTAGAAAGATTAAGATTACTTTCAGGAATAGATGATGTTTGGATGAAAAAACAAAAAGATTTAAGTCCTGAATATGTTAAAGCAAACAGGAGAACGCTTACTTTCCCGAGGGGAGCAAAAATTTTAAGAATACCTGAATCTGATAAGGCGGCATTGGAATTTTTAACCCTATGTAATTATAACATAGGAAATCAAAAAAGGAAAACAGGGGCAAGGTATGAGTTCTTTGAATACAATCCTGCCAAGCAGGAAGAAGAAGCATTGAAGAAAGAAATGCTTGAAATTGAGATGGCTATTCAGGCATCAAAAGAACCAGAAGAGTCAATGCGTAAACACGCCTTTTTCTTAGGAGTTCAAATGTTTGATGAATATGGTATGCCTAAAACAGTTGAAGGTATAAGAAGCCAATATATATTAATGGCTAAAAGACAACCTCAAAAATTTAAAAAAACATTAGGTTCAAAAGAAGTAGAAATATCGTATCTGATTAAAAAAGCTATTTCTGAAAACCTTATTGATTTGGGAGGACACAGTGGGAATGTTGCATGGGGAGCCGGTGGATTTATAGCAAAAGTTCCTATCGGTAGAAATACACATGAATATTTAGTAGAACTTGCTCTTAATACTTCGGATGATGGGAAAAGATTTTTATCACAATTACAAGATGTAAATAAAAAATAATGGATGCAGTAGATTTTTGTTATAAAGTAATTTTATTCGCTGCTGGCAAAAATCTACAGAATGGATATGTAAGTCCTTCCGATTTTAATTTAATATTTAATCAAGGTCAGAGAAGTTATTCATCTTTCCTTTTAGGAAGTCTTCAAACATACATGCCGGGCAGACCTATTTCTAAGGTTGAATTGGGGCAAAATTCAGTAGTTCGTACAAGGCTTGCACCTACAATTTATGGGTACAATCTTCATGTAGATGGTACTGGATTTTCCCCTTATCCTGGCGATTATTTACAAACAGATGCTATGTGGGGTATATACGGACATAAACGAATCCGTAATGTGCAACAAAATTCATTGGATGCTTTTTACAATTCAGTTATAGACCCAATAGCGACTAATCCAATTTATTTAATTGAAGATGTAGGATTTAGATTTTATCCCGAAATACCACTTGGATTTAATCAGGCAAGATTAAGTTACGTTAGAAATCCTCCTGATGCTGTGTGGGGTTATGATTTAGATGCTAATGGATTACCCGTATATTCAGCAGCACGTAGTACGCAGCCTGTATGGGATGAAGCGAGTTTACTTGAGGTAATGGTTAGAACTTTAGCGCTTATTGGTGTAAACCTTCAGTTAGGATTGGTATTGCAATATTCTAATGAAATTAAAGACAAAGGCCAATGATTAGATCACAGTTTATAGAGCAAGTAAGAAGACAAATATATGGTGGTCAACCTTCAGACGATGCTACAATTACAGTAGGGTTAGTTAATCAATATTTGAATCAGGGAATAGGAGTTGCTGCAAAACAATGTTACAAAGAAGCTATACAATTGGATGGTATTGGATATGTAAACAACAGTTTTTACACAACATTTAAAGGGATAGCCGTAACTAAAGATGAACAGTTTTTATGGAAGGTGGCATTACCGCAAATACCTATTGGTATTGGACATAATGAAGGTATATCTACTATGGTATTTAAAGATTCAAGCGGTCAAATATCATTACCTGTAGTATGGTTAAGCGAGAATCAAAGATCATTTATTGATACAATGAGGGAAATCCCAAATAAAGTATTGGCATATCCAGAAGGCAGTTTTGTTTATGCAAAATCAACGATTAATTTAAGTGTGTTTACCGCAAGCGCAACAATGATTAGCGGCGGAGATTCAACTGATTTAACAAGTACATTTAATGTACCAGATGATTATTTTCCTGTAATTGTAGAATATTTAAAAGCTCAGTTAGGATTTGAGAAAGCTCAGAAACAAGATTTGGCTAACGATGGAATTGACTTGCCATGATTGTTTGTTTCGATTATGATAAAACTATTTCGGATATAAGGATGCAGAGTTTATGTAAGAAGTTTAGAAAAGAGAATAACGAGGTTTGGGTAGTAACAATGAGAAAAGATAATGATTATAATAGAAATATTATGAAGCCTGTTATGGATAAATTATTTCTATCATTCAGCAACGTAATATTTTGTAATGAAAAACCAAAACTGGAAATGATACAGATGTTAAACGCAGATATTTATATTGATAATATAAGTGATGAGTTTTCAGATATTTCTAATCACACAAATACAATTCCTTTATTATGGTTAAGCCTATAAGAAATAATATCATTTTTAAACCATTTTTAGGAGATGAGATGAGTTCGGGTGGAATTATTGTACCAGAAAATATACGTGGTGAATCTGATAAAGGATTAATTGTAGCGGTAGGCGAAGGGACAAAAAATCATCCTATGTATCTTAAAGAAAACACAGTTGGATTCCGAGTGAAAGGTTGGGGTGAGCTTATTGAAGATAATGGAGAAAAATATTATTTAATGGAAGATTCAGCAATCATAGCTTTAAATTAATTCAAGATGGGACAAAGACAAGCGTATATAACTTTAGACAGTTGCATTACTGATTACTTAGGGGAAAGTGAGCAATCAATACACAGGTATAAGAAATGTTTTGATATTGCTTTTAGAGGGCTTGATAATATGGGTATTGATTTTTTTTACCAGATACAAACATTTAAACTACCTATTAATGCTAACCTTACTGTTACATTGCCAGGAAATGTTTTACAAATTATTAAAGCAGGAATATTAAATGGTGCAGGCGAAATAGCTCCATTAAACTCAAACAGTAAACTAACAACATACGCAGATTTACTACCTAACAGAATTGCTAAAACGCAAGGCAACTCAATACCTAATTGGGATATAAATTGTAATGGGGGATGGTATTATAATTATTGGGCGAATGGGGGCTATACTAACTTATATGGATTACCAAGTGGTGCGCCTTTTATTGGAAGTTATAAATATGACAGCTTTAATGGAGTGATTGTACTCGATGCAAATTTTCAATTTGATTATTTAATGGTGGAATGTTTAGTAAGCCCAATAGAGGGACAGGAATATTATATTCCTATCCAATTTAGAGAAGCATTGATAGCATGGATGGCATGGATGGATATTCGTAGTATCCCTTCATCAAGGCGTGGTAATTTAGGAGATAAAAGAGATAGGAGAAGTGAATTTTATAATCAAAGAAGATTGGCTAAAGCGCAGTATAATCCATTTGATATTAATGCGGCCTATCAAGCAAGTTTAGAACAGATAAGATCAACAGTAAAAGGTTAAATAAATGCCGTTAGGAGATCCAACATTACCAATAAATCCATCATTACCTGTAATATTAGGTTCAGGAATAGTTTCTATATATGGTGCGCCAAGTGTGAATGGGATATTGACAAATGATGTGAATTTACAATTTGGAATAATAAACCAGTTCCCCAATTCAGGGGCTGGCACGTTTTCTATTAACCAATCAGTAATGTTTAGGTTATCAGATGCAGAAGTGATTACTTATGGTAGTATTCCTTATTTTTTATTGCCGGAAGATAAAATAATATTAACTGAAAATAATGTAGAGCCAATACCTTGATAGACGTAAGAAACATATTTGTTGGAGGATTAGACATGGATAACTCATACCATGTAGTAGGAAAGACTGCTTATATTGATGCGTTAAATATTACCAGAGATCAAATAGATGGAAGCCATGATAATGAAATATCAAATATTGTAGGTAATCAAAAAGTAAATTATTCTTACCCAAGTGCAGGTGTTGTTATCGGGGCATATCCTTTTTCTTTAAGAAATGTAATTTATTTTTTCAGGTATAGTGCGACAGGGTATAATGGAGTGTATGAGTATAACAGAACATCAGGCGTTATCACAAAAATATTTGAAAGCCTTGTAGATAGTGCAACGGATATTTTAAATTTTACAGAACATAATAAAATAACTTCTGTAAATATTTACCCAAGTGACACAGGTGATTTGCTTTTCTTTCTTGACAGTTTAGGAAGACCAACAGAAATGAATATTACAAGATTTAAGAATGGTGAATACACGCCTGTTACACGATCAATAATTGATGTAATAAAAATACCTCCATTAGTACCTCCAACATCTGTTTATTATGGTGATATTACAAGGAGAACAAACAGTACAAGAAACAAACTATTTAGATTTAAAGAACGCTGGCATTATGATGATAATGAAACAAGCTGCCCAAGCCCTATAAGTAAAGTTCCTTATCCAATAAATGTTTTAGATGATACCTATACAAGCGTTATCACAAATAACAATGTTATTTTATTAAACGTAAGTAGCGGGGCAAAGAATGTAAAGGCGGTAGAGATTTTAATGAGTTATGTTGACAAAACAAATACATGGTCGGATTTTGCAAGTGTAGAAATAGTAAATAAAGCAGATAATGGATGGGGAGATAATAATACATTCCCTTATGCTTTTTATAATGATAGTACCTACCCGTTTATTAATTTAAAAGAGAGTATTCAGCTTTATGACTATGTTCCTGATTATGCTAATTGCCAGGATTTAGCCAATGGTAATGTGCCGGTATATTTTGGTATTAAAGAAGGGTTAAGCCGTATTATAACACCTAATGTTGTAAATACAATATTAACAGTGGCGGCGGGAGCGGGAGGTAGTGTCGGTAATTTAGATGGTATTATTTCAAAAAATGTAAGTGGCGGCGGTAATCCTCCATTCAACACCCATTGGGAAATGGATTATACTTTTAGTGGCATACCAGCAGTAGGAACATTAGTTACAATAAAAGTTAGGAGAAAGTCAGATGGGTTTGAATTTTTTGCAACATCTTATACAACTATTTCGGGAGATACTGCCGATACAGTTTCATTGCAATTAATTGCAAATAATACTGCACCAGATATAAATGTATCTCATCCAAACGCATACATAATAGAACTTGCAATTAAGAAAAGTGTTTATGAGCCATTACCCTTAAATGGTTTTTATTCTTTACTTACAATAACACCACCAGGCACATCACTTGCGCCAAATTCAATACCAGCATGGTTATGGAGTACGCAAAGAAATATCGGATTGGAATATTTTAATACACAAGGGAAAACAAATGGGGTATTATATAATGCGAAAGTATCGTTTCCTGCGTATGCAGAAAACGGAAGCCACATCCCATTACTACCGTATATAAATGTAAAAATTTATCATCTGCCTCCAATATGGGCAACAAGTTTTCAATTTGTATTTACCGCAGAATCAACAATACCCTTCTTTTGGGTAACAGCAGATGTGAACACAACAGAGAGCGCCTATATTTATTTTGATATAACTAATCTTCCACTTAATCAAAAGAAATTTCCCTCAACAAATCAGGTAGTAAGTTATACAGCACAAGACGGAGATAGACTACGGTTGATAAGGAGAATGAATGATAACACAGTGTTTGCAGATACTTACGATGCAGCAGTGGAAGGATTGGTAGTTGAACCTATAATTAATGGGGTTGCGCAAACGGGTAAGCAGTTTATAAAGATAAAAAAAATTGCACCATTTTCATCAGTAGATTATACTACTAAAAACTTTGTAATAGAAGTTTACAGACAGGGGCAACAAGTACCGAATACCGAAAATGCACCATTCTTTGAATTAGGTAGGCAGTACCCAACTATATTAGACAGCATAGGCGTATTGGTACATGGCGGCGAAGTAACGAATCAGGATACAGTAGGTAATATACCGGCAGAATTTAATTTATATGATGGGGATTGTTATTTCAGAAGCAGAACAGCCGTCTTATCTGAAACCGGAACATCTACATTTAATGTTATGGATAGAAATTTTGTAGATTTTTATATAAGTGCAGTAAGTAGTTTACAGGGTCGGGCTTCACTCATTGATATAAATGCAAAGCCATCTTATTTTGGTGCGTATGGAAGATTTGGGCAAGCGTATCAACCGAATACAAATATCAATGGATTGTGCAGATTTTTTCAAGATAATGATTATGATAAATGCGATATTTCTAATGGGGATATGATGCTAATAAAAGTGAGAGATAGGTTTATAAGAACATTCCAAAAATTAAAAGTTGGAAGGATACCATTATTTAGTGAGATTAAAAAAGATGCAACAGGTAATAATATTTTATTTGATACTGATAAATTATTAAATCCAATTCAATATGATGTAGGTGATTTTGGTATAGGTGAAAATTCGGAAAGTTTAGCATCACATGATTATGCAGATTGGTTTACAACAAATATAAAAGGTGCAGTGTGTAGGGTTAGTGATAATGGAGTTGATAATGTAAGTAAACTGTATAATGTAGATAGCTGGGCAACAGAAAATTTACCATTGAGAACAGGTAATAGCAAAGTGTATGGAGCATTTGACCAAAGAAAAGGAAGTTATATAATAGCAGTGGAAGCATCAGGAGATTCACCGGCGCAAACAATAAATTTTTCTTCGCATAATCAAAATGATTCATCTTTTGAATCGTTTCTTTCATTCCATCCTGAAATGATGTGTTGTTTAGGAGTGCTACTTGTGTCATTTAAAAATGGAGATTTATACACACATGATAGTACAATATATAACCGTTTTTATGGTATTGATTATCCAAGTTATATAACATTTGTATTTAATGAATATCCATTGCAAAGGAAATCTTTTCAATCAGTAGAAGAAATAAGTAATACCGTTTGGGGTTGTCCTGAAATAATTACATCATTGAATACTTACGGTACAGTATCACAACAAAGTAATTTAGTAGAGGCAGAATTTACGCAGTTAGAAGGCGGTTATTGTTCTTCATTTAAAAGAGATACTAACTCGCCGGGAGGTAAGATAAACGGGCAAAGTTTAAAAGGATTTTATACAACAATAAAGTTTCAAAAAAATACTGCGGATAGTTTAATAACTTTAGCACTGTGTAAAGTTTATTTTATAAATTCTCCCTTAAATACACAGTAACTAAAATGGAAGAAATAATAGAATTAGAGAAAACAAAAAATGAGAGGATTGATGAATTAGAAGCAACTATGCTCGCTGATTTAGAACCCGTTGATTGTCCGCTTATTCATAGTTTTTCACCCGGATTTTATATTCGGCAAATATTCATGCCAGCCGGGACATTACTTACAAGCCTTATTCATAAAACAAAACATTCTTATCAAGTAACAAAAGGGGTTGCTAAAGTAAAAATAAATGATGGTAAATGGAAAACGATAAAAGCAGGTCATATAGGTATAACTAAACCGGGAACCAGAAGGATATTATACATTGAATGTGATTGTGTGTGGACTACGTTTCATCATATTTTAGAAATCGAAGAACCATTAGACAATAGTAAAGAAGAAATAGATAGGGCAGTTGAAATGATAGGCGACAGAATAATTGAACCTCATATAAACCCATTACTGGACGGCATTATTAAAAACAATGTGCTATTAAAAAGTATTCAAAATGGTTAACATGGAAACATATTTAATAACAATTTAAAATTAATTACAATGGCCTGGGTAGCAGCAGCGAGTACAGCAATAGGATTAGGACAAGCAGTGGTGGGTGGCATAAAAGCGCATAAGGCGCAAACGGGGCTTGAAAATATGGCTAACAACTATCAGCCTAATCAATCTATAATGGATTACTATAATAAAGCACTCTCAAAATATAGTGCTAATCCATACACAAGTGCAGCCTATCAAAATAGAACAAATACAATTCAAAGAAATCTTGCAACAGGAATAAGTGCTACACAAGATAGGCATGGAGGGTTAGCTTCTATTGGAGGATTAGTACAAGGAGCAAACGATGCAAATGCAAATGCAGCATCACAAGCAGAATCGCAACAAAGAGCAGATTTATCACAACTTGGAACAGCAACAGGAATGAAAGCAGCAGAGGATTTTAAACCATTTGAAATTAAATATAATTTGCTTGGGATGAAAGCAAGCGGTGCAAATGCAGAAGAGGCAGCAGGAATAAAAAATGCTTTTGGAGGATTGCAAAGTGAAGCGGATTTAAAATTAGCAGATAAAATGTACAGTGATGGAACAACAGGTATTGAAAAATATAAAACAACAAGAAATACAGGTTTTAGTACTCGGTAAAAATATTATAGCAAATGCCATTAATTAATCCTTCTAATCTATATCATGGAGCAGCAGTTGTCTTAGATAGCAGCCCTACAGTAAAATTTGCTGCTCAATTAATGGCTCATCAACAAGCGAAGAGAGATGCTTTAGACCAATATTATTCTAAACTACAAGACCAAACATTAGGACAGGAAGATAAAATGCGTCCGCAAGATATTCAGAACGATCCTAATGGTAAATATAAAGGGTGGGGGAGCGATTTTAATGATTTGCAAATGTTTTATATGAATCCTGAAAACAAAAAAAACATTCTTAACCCCAGCAAAGATGGGTATAAAACATTAAATCAATATAATGCTATGCACTCAAGTCTTATCGCAAAAGCAAGAGACTCAAAAAGTGCAGCAGCAGATGATAAAGTAATAGATACCCACAGACTTTCAGGTAAATGGAATCCAACGGATGCTGACTTTAACGAAGTACATCAATTGAGTAAAAGTATTTATGATAAGACAAGGCAAATAACAGAGCAAGACCCTACAAGTGGATTACCAATAACAAGAGACCCATCAGTATCTAATTTATCTGTAAACTATCCTGCTTTTGATGCAACAAAACAAATGCAGTTTGATAAAAATGTAGTAGGGGGGATTAAGCCTGAAAAAACTTATAACGAAAAAAATGCAAGAGTAGATAAAACAACAGGAGAAATATTCTTACCATTTAATGAATCATATTCGCCAGAAAAAATAAAAACAATTGCAGATAATGCAGGTAAAATAAATTTACGTTCACCGGAAGGAATACATTATACACAACAATTAAATGAGTTAGCTAAAAATCCTGATGCTTTAGAAACAGCATCGAAACTTTATCAATCAGTATATGGTAAAACTAATACAGATGGTAATCCTAATTTAGTTGATACACCACAAAAAGTTGCACAAACAGAACAGATAATGAAACTGCAACAAGCGGGTAAATCAGGAGAAGAAAAAGTTACTGATTGGCAAACTAAACAGAGATTACAAAACCAATTTGCGAAAGAACAGCAAGCAAGATCAATATCAGCAGGATATAATAAACAGCAATATGGTTTTGAACATACAGATAAAAATAAACTATCTGATGATGAGATTAATAAATATGTAACCGATGGTGTAGATGCTGTGACAAGTGGAGATGATAATAAAATTAATCAATGGGGTAAAACATTGTTGGCGGCATCTGGGGGTAAACTTGAAAGTGTAAAAACAATAAAAAGTAAAGTTGGTGCGCCATCACAAGTAATGTTTACAATGATAGAAAAACAGCCTTATACAGAAAATGGTGTAACTAAAGTAAGAGATGTTTATGTAGACCACGCATTTAATGCAAACAGCCCTGTATTAAAAGAAGAACTGACACAAATAGTAGGGCAAACATTTAAAGGAACTACAGCTCCTAATACAAAATCAATTTTGAAAAATAGAGGAACAGTAATGCCGCAAACAACAACTCCATCACATAAAACAATAAGTGGCAGTACAATAAAATCATTAGTAGGTAAAAAAGGATATGAGGGATATAGTGAGCAAGAGATAAAGGATTATTATAAATCAAATGGATATGAAGTAAAATAATGAAACAAATATTTTTACATAAGAAAGAAAGTAACTCAATTGTATTGACGAGTGTGTATGCTATGGTAGATGATGAGGATTACGAAAGGTTATCTAAGAATAAGTGGTATATAATGAGATTATATCATTGTAATACCGACATACTATATGCCAGAAGATATGAAGGGTCGCCTAAGAATGGTAATCATAAAGCTATTTTAATGCACAGAGAGGTTTTAGGCGCAACAAGTAGATTAGAAAAGATTGACCATAAAGATGGTAATGGATTAAACAATCAAAAAAATAATATTAGAAAATGTACTCATAGCGAAAATATGTCTAACAGAAAGGTATCACATAAAAAATCTAATAAATATTTAGGAGTATTTTTTAAGAAAAACGAAGACTCATATCAGGCAGCATTAAAAAAAGACGGGAAAGTTTATTCAACTGGTTATTTTAAAACTACTGAACAAGCCGCACAAGCATACAATGATTTGGTATTGAAATATAACCCTATTTATGGTAGATTAAATATTATAATATAATGTCTTTCGACCCATTATTACCACCGCCACCCAAAAAACAGAAATCTTCTATAGGAGAGGATTTGTTGCCGCTACCTCCAAAAAAAAAAGGGAACGATGGTATCACAGATTCTACACCTACATCTGTTCCCTTAATATCTCAATCACAATCTCAAGAAAATAATAATCCATTCCCTTCTGTTCCCGATATTGGAAGTACAGTAACACAAGATCCTGCTGAAAATAAAGTTGGTAATTTAGGACAGCAAGCAGGTTTTTTCAATTTTGGGATGCCATCTATTAGTGATCTAACAAAGCAACAAAGATCAGTTTCAGATAATACTTTAGATACTCATGTAGCTAACTCAATTAATAATCAGGATTTTCAAACTAATGGTGCAGAAAGAATTAAAGTAAAGAATGATAAAATTCAGGAAGCAATAAAAAATACTGCTGAAAAATATCTTAAAATAAAAGGTATTGCAAATCCAAATCCATCTCAATTAAACGAACAAATTAAAGTGGGACAGGATGCTTTACAAAGAGGTGATGTATCGTGGGCAATGGATAAAAAAACAGGAGAATTAGGATTGCGACATAATTTAGGATTTTTGGAAAGTATAAAAAAATCAAAGGATGAAGCAGATATAGCAAATGAAGATGCGAATAAGTTTGTAAATGAAATGGATGCGGAACAAAAAGTTTCGTATTTAAAAATGCAACAGGCAACAGG
>DATCMY010000311.1:0-9068 GCA_036565505.1 Hanamia sp. | reverse complement strand
CCTATAAATACCATGCCCAGGATCTGGGTTTTTTACACGGGAAATTGCTAAGAATCGATGTAAATAAAAAACCCTACACGATCCCGGCCGATAACCCATTTGTTGGAATAAAGAATGCAAGGCCGGAAATCTGGGCCTATGGCTTTCGTAAATTGTGGCGTTATTCTTTTGATCCTGCAACTCATCAAATCATTGGCGGTGATGTAGGCGAGAACAGGGAGGAGGAAGTTGACATTGTAAAGAAAGGTACCAACTATGGCTGGCCGGTTAAAGAAGGCGACAGCAGTTTTGAAAAAAGTGATTCCAATAATAAATCTTCTTATACTTCACCCATTAATACTTATAACCACAAAGTGGGTATCTGTATTATAGGTGGTAGTTTTTATTATGGAAAAGAAATACCCTTATTAAAGAATAAATATGTTTTTGGCGATTATAACGGGAGCATGTTTGCCCTAATGAAAAATGCACAGGGAACCTGGATAAGACAACCGTTGAAAATACTCAATAAACCTGCTGATCCCTTTTTAATTTGCGGCTGCAATGTTGGTAAAAATAACGAGCTATTTGTAATGGGATTCTTAACTACAAAAACAGGGTTAAAAGGCGCAGTTTATAAAATTGTAAACAGATAAACGAATTCCTCTTACAGGAAAATTTACTATCCCAATCAGGTAGCCTATAATCATGATTGTAAAAAGGAGAATGGAGAACCAGGCACCGCTTGTTGTACCTGGTTCATTTCCATTTAATAATACTATTTTCTTTCCACGAGCCTTAAATGGGTAACGCCATACGTTTCAAATTCCTGCTTGTATTTATTTTGTTTAGCTTGCAGATCACTAAGCAAAGCAGGGTTTTGAGCTACTTCGTAAACTCCCAGGTTGCCATATTGTTCGTGAAAATCTCTGTCTGCAAGTTCGTAAGGCAGGTATTGTTCCATACAATAATATTCGAACAATTCTACTAAAGGGGCGCATTCATCATCCACTTCGGCGCTGATAATAAATGCCGTCTCGCCAGGCCCTCCATGCCTGAATCCCAAGGTTTCAGGCGCTTCTGCATAGCCTGCTGCACACACCTTAGTCACAATATCATCCACCATGGATTGGTTATCATAATCATGCGCAATTGAAAAATTACCTGCAAGGTAAAGTTGCTTGGCCAGTTCTCTTAATTCATCAGCAGTAAACGAAAGCGTAATTTCTTTCATGGTTTAGTTTTTGGTTAAATAAATTTTTTTGTCCCCAGTGGGTCCAATTCAAATCTAATACATTTCAGTCCATAAATGCCACGTAATCTCCTGCCCAGCGAAATTTTAAAACCGCCCTTGTTACTTCTTCCCTGTTTCTCCTTAATACCCTTTGCAATAGGAACAGGATTCCCCAGGATAAATAATTTCTCTTTCACTTTTTAACCCGCCCTGCCCTGCCAGGTTTTTTGCTACGGGTAGAGGCACGGCTTAAGATCAGGTACGCATGGAAAAGGCTAATACCTGCACTCCGTGCATATATTAACACTTTCAACATGTGCATAAAATTCGTTAAGGAGACCAAACCTTGCGAAAAAAAAAGATTAATTTACCAGTATGGTAAAGATCATTTTTATTCTACTACTGATTGGAACAGGTAACAATTTATCTGCCCAATACCTTCATTATTGGGACGACAGTAAAAAAAATAATTATCCCCAACCTGCCAATACAAATCCCCAACCTGCAAAGGCGACAGAGCAAAAAGTTATCTATCATGACTGGCCAGATCTTTGCCCTGGTTTGTCTGGTGCCATTCCTGTTCTCAAAAGTTATGTTCCGAAAGATATAGTGCTTATCCTCACAGAAAAATTCAAAGGCCACTTGTATTCTATCAGCAGTAACAAGAGCGCCGACAATAAGCTGCAATATAAATTGAAAGTTTGCGCTGATGGCCAGATTAAATATGAGTATGCAGATGAAGCGGGAAACCTTATTACGAAATAGTATACCATGAAAGACTGCCTGCTTCAAAATAATTTAAATAATCTTCATCTACCTGGTTTTGAAAATAAAAGGGCAAAAAGCCACCTTAGCTAAAATAGAAATCAGGAATATTTTTTGTTTAATAGTCCTGGCCAGCCTCAGAAAGATTTGATGTTACTATTTCAAATTCAAATTTAAATAACGCAACGGCGAATTTAAATTCAGAATAGCAGTGTAAATGCAGGATAGCAATTCTTTTCTATTCATAAATTCAACGAATAACATGGTTATTTATTTTATTGATTCCTTCAGGTAATATTTATAAATTCGTTATTTAAAGACTGAATATATGCCAATAAAAGAAACTCCTTTTTATGTAGTGTCGGCCAGCGCGCCTTTTATCAGAACGTTTGACGAGCTGTTTAACCGTTTTGAAGAAGGAGGCATGAATACACTTTCAATGATTGTACACAAAGAAATGGTCGATAATGGAGATGTAACTCATTTGCTGCAACTAATAATGTCTCTGCAGCATAAACCCCAGCTTATAGAAAAAATGATCTTTAGCCTCGATATAAAATTTACAGAAATTGAAGACAGTGACCTATTCCTTCCTGAAACGTACTGGAAAACTGATGTTGAGTATTACAGGTGGTTTCGCAAACTCGCTATATCACCGGTAATGATGTTTTTCCTTCAAGACGAAGATGCCCGCTTTTATGCGCTTGCCGGCGACTTGCTTGCAGATAATCGACTTGAGGTAAAACCCGGCGACATGAAAGGCAAACAATTGGTGGGCATAAGCGGCGAAGCATTGGAAGAAATTATGAACAGGTTGTTTAATAGTTGCTGGTGGATGCTTGTATTTTGCCATGGAAGTGGGTTTAACCCGCAGCCCTATATAGAGGGTTTACTTGCAGACCTTGATCTTCCGCTTAGCTATGAAGAAGTATATGAAGTATTTATGGAAGATGTAAAAAAGGGTATCAACTTTAAAACCTCTACCTCAGAGTAATTTAATACGGACAGATTTTTTGCTTTCAACCAGAAAGCCTTTCCCCCTCTTTTATACAGATGAATACCAGTGTTTATTTTCAATAAAGAAATTACAAATTCAAATTTGAAGAACAGTGGTACATCAACCACGGATTTAGCATAAAACATTACCCTCTATTTCTTTGTCGTTTTAGAACCTTTTTTTTCTGGCATGGAAACATTCCCTGCAGCGAAATTTTACTATACAAAATTATTTCTTAAATTTACTTACCTGCTTGGTATAAGAAATTTATTTTTCAAAATTAACCAAATGAGCAGGCATTATCCCGTATTACAAAGATTTAAGAGCTTTTGGAAAGCACTCGGTCCGGGGCTTATTACCGGTGCCAGTGACGATGACCCTTCTGCCATCACTACCTTTTCGCAGGCCGGTGCCCGTTATGGCCTGGCTACTTTATGGATGGTAATCTTTGCTTACCCTATACTTGCTGTTCTGCAGGAAATGTGCGCCCGTATTGGAATTGTTACCGGCAAAGGGCTTACAGGAGTAATAAAAACACATTATCCAAAATGGGTATTATATCTTTTAATCATTTTAAGCTGTCCGGCCTTCCTTTTAAATATCGGTGCCGATATAGCAGCATTGGGAGAAGCAGGCAACTTATTGTTTCCGGCTGTGCCTGCATTATATTGTAGTATAGGATTCACTTTGCTGTTATTTATATTAATAATCCTGTTACCGTATAAAAAACTGGCTGCAGTTATGAAATTTCTCTGCCTCAGTCTACTGGTATATGTTATGGTCCCTTTTCTTACCAAACAAAACCCCGGATTAATTATTCGAAGTACCCTTATTCCTTCCTTTCACTTTGACAAGGATTTTTTATTGATTGTTACAGGCATAACAGGTGCCATCATTTCGCCATACTTGTTTTTCTGGCAAACCTCTTCACAGGTGGAAGAAATGAAATTAGCAAGTCTGGCAAAAAAAAGAACCAAAAAATATTCTTTCCATCTGATGCGGAAAGATATATTGGCAGGAGCCTTTTTTGCCGTCCTCATCATGTACTTTATTATACTCACCACCGGTACCATTTTGTACGATCACCAAATTTATAATATTGTTACCATTAAAGATGCAGCAGTGGCCTTAAAGCCACTGGCCGGAAACCTGTCATATGTTTTATTTTCTATCGGAATTATTGGAACAGGGTTTTTAATCATCCCGATATTGAGTGCATCTATTTCCTATATTCTTACAGAAACATTTAACCGGGAATCAGGTCTCAATAAATCACTCATTGAAGCAAGATTATTTTATGTTATCATTGCCATTTCGATGTGCTTTGGAGTAGCCATGCACTGGCTTCACATCAGTGCGGTAAAAGCGCTGCTTCTTACTACCATTCTTTACGGAATTACGGCTCCATTTTTAATCGGCATCCTCCTGCATGTTTCCAATAATAAAAAGATTATGGGAGAATTTCGTAATGGCAGGCTTTCCAATATAACGGGGATGATTGCTTTGTTGTTAATGCTGGCAACCGTGATAGTATTAGGATATTTCCTGGTAATAAAATAAGAAAAGAGGATTGCGTGGCAAAAGGGTTTATTGTAATTTAAAAGATTCTTTTAAAATCTACCTGATTTTACTTTCGGATTCTTAACTTAATGACATTACCCGCAGGGACGGAATTAAAAAGCAGTTGCAACAACACTGAAAACCTCTACCTTGAGATTATTGGAAAACATGTCAATAATTATGAAATACCTCCTATTCCCTTTTAGGGTTGCTTACAAAGTTTATTTTTTGCTATGCTTCAGTCTTTCTCTTCTCCTGATGTATCCGGTTTTTAAATATTTTTTATCAGCTAAAAACCGTTGGCCAAAAGCATTTATTCTAATGCGATTTTATGGCCATTTACTTAATATGTTTGCTTTTGTCCGCATTAAATTAGATGGCAAACATAATATTCCTGAAAATGGTCCCTTTATCATTTGCCCCAATCACAGTTCTTTTATAGACATTCCCTGCCTCTATGTCCTTTTTAAAAAATATTTTGTTTTTACAGGTAAAAAGGAGATCGAAAAATGGCCTCTGTTTCATATTTTTTATACTTCCGGAATGAATATTTTAGTGGATAGAAAAAGCAGAAGCAGCGCTTTCAGGGCATTTAAAAGAATTGCCGTAGAAATTGATAATGGAAACCCGGTAATGATATTTCCTGAAGGAACCATTTCAAAAAAGGCGCCCCAACTCACCTCATTTAAATCGGGTGCATTTGCAATGGCAATTCAAAAACAAATACCCATACTACCAATAACATTTCTTACTAACTGGAAAAGACTGCAAAGAGGTAATTTTTTTACGGGAAAAGCTTCGCCGGGTTTATCAGAAATAATAATTCATAAACCCATTAGTACTTTGGGCCGGACAAAGAATGATGTGGATTTTCTGCAAAGCCAGGTATATGGAATAATTAATGAACCTTTAATAAAAAAATATGGCCTGATAAATTAGAAATTGAAAATCGGCATATCCGCAATTTGCCTGTAATGGTTTTCCCCTTCAAATCTAATATATTTTAAGGCGTGAAACGACACCGATCTGGCTTAACATTAGCCCGACAAGACGCCAACAAAAATAAATTCTCTTTCTCATTAGTAACTCTGCTTAAAGCTAAAGGCAGAGACACAGCTTGGGATGAGTTACAATTCTCATTCTATTAGTAACAGTTGCGAAGCTAAAAATAGCAATTGGCACTCCCATTGATATGTTATAACAATTATAAATCAAATTAATTCATACACCTTTACATCGAAAGGTAATTTTTCAACACATTGTTCAATCATGGGCATTTTTAATTTTTTTACACAGGAAATTGCCATTGATCTTGGCACGGCAAACACACTCATCATTCATAATGATGTGGTAGTGGTAGATGAGCCATCTATCATTGCCTTAGACCGGAATAATCCAAAGAAGGTACTGGCAGTGGGCAAAAAAGCATTAATGATGCATGAAAAAACCCATGAAAGCATCAGAACGGTGCGCCCGCTAAAAGACGGAGTAATTGCCGATTTTAATGCTGCAGAATTAATGATCAGGGAAATGATCAAAAAAATCTATCCTAAAAAACCCCTATTTCCGCCCAGTTGGCGCATGATGATTTGCATTCCCAGCAGCATTACCGAAGTGGAGAAGCGGGCTGTAAGGGATAGTGCAGAGCAGGCCGGCGCAAAAGAAGTGTATCTTATTCCTGAACCAATGGCCGCCGCTCTGGGAATAGGGATTGATGTAGAAGAGCCGGTAGGTAATATGATCATTGATATTGGCGGCGGCACAACAGGCATATCTGTAATAGCCCTTGCAGGTATTGTGTGCGACCAATCTATTCGCATAGCAGGTGATGAATTTACTAACGATATTATGGAGGCCATACGGCGGTACCATAGCCTTCTTATAGGAGAGCGTACTGCAGAGCAGATAAAAATTCAAATTGGTGCAGCCATGAAAGATATTGACGATCCGCCGGAAGATATGGCAGTATATGGAAGAGATCTTGTAACCGGTATTCCCAAACAAATAATGGTAAGCTACCAGGAAGTAGCAGACGCAATCGACAAGTCCATATTTAAGATAGAAGAGGGAATATTAAAGGCTTTGGAAACAACACCTCCGGAGGTAGCTTCAGATATATACCGCCGTGGCTTGTATTTAACAGGTGGAGGCGCGTTGTTAAGAGGGTTAGATAAAAGGATTTCATCAAAAATTAAACTTCCTGTTCATGTAGCAGATGACCCGCTGAAAAGTGTAGTTAAAGGAACAGGAATTGCCCTAAAGCATTACAACACGTACCCTTTCATAATGAGGTAAAACATTTTCCTAAACCTGTTGTTGCACGTGCCCCGCTACGTTTTGTTTGTCACTAATCTAAAGTTTCTCCAAGGTCCATGCCCCAGCCTTTCATTCAATAAAAAAGCTTTTTTATTAATTACTGCAAAGACAGTATGATGCGGCGGAATGAATAAAAACCCTCTAAAACAGGATTGATGTCAGTTGTTTTTATATTTATCAAAATTAATAATAAATACGCTTGATAAAATGATGGCCAATCCCACTATTTGCAGGCCATTGATTGCCTCACCACCAAAAAATACGCCCAACAATACTGCGACTACAGGATTTACATAAGCATTAGTACTCACCTGGGTTGCTGGCCTTACCTGCAACAACCATATGTAGGCGCTATAACCTGCCAGCGATCCAAAAGTAACCAGGTATATAACGGAAAGCCATGCACGTAAATGAACCTCATGAAATTGAAAATGACTGATTTCACCTGTGAAGAGCGCCACAATTAAAAATGATATAGCACCAAAAATCATTTGCCATGCAGCGCCCACCATCGTATTGCCCCCGGCATTATATTTTGAATATAAAGACCCCACACTCCAGCTGATATTTCCGGCAACTATCACCAGCAGAGAAATTATTTGAAGTGTGCCTGCTGCCGGGGAAAGTTTGGAAAATATTTTTTCACTAAATAAAAGAACGACTCCTGCAAAGCCGGTGAAAATACCTATAATAATATGCTTATTGCTAAAGTTGGCCTTTCGGTTCCTGTTATCAAACAAAACAAACCACAATGGCGTCGCAGAAACCAATACAGCTACAAAAGAACTGGGAAGCGTTTCCTCGGCCCATATAATAGTACCAGTTCCGATAAACAATAACAGGTTCCCTACAATAAACGAAGTTTTCATTTGAGGACGATACACCAGCTCATACTTTTTTACTGCACACCATGCCAGCAAAATAAAACCAGAGGCAAAGAAACGCAAGGCTCCCAAAATAAAAGGGGGAAAATCCCTTTCCGCCGCCTGCACAAAAAAGTAGGTAGAACCCCATGCAATATATACAATAGCGAATGCAATGAGTACTGTTATTAATGGCGCATGTTTGTTGGAGCTATCTGGCATGAGCGTGCAAAGATGTAGCGTAGATAGGTATCCACAAAAATGTTTTTTGGAAAATATTCGCTTACCTATTTATTTGCCGGCATTCATGGTTGACTTATCCGGTTCCGGAGTGCTCCGACCAATCTTTCATTATGGGCAACATCATGAATAAATTTAATTCTTCAGGATTAGGTAGCTTAATCGAAAAGCTTTTATGCAATTCAGTTTTGAATAACAATTGCCTGAAAGCCAAAATTGTAAATTATAATTTAAAGGATGGCAGGGCACCGGCCACGGCTTTGATGGCACTCAATTCATGGCACACATGCGTCAACGGATAATAAGGTTATTTTATTCCCTTTTAAAAGTACTGGTCTCACTCAGAAATTTAAACAACCAATATCCTTTTATTTTTAGCAAATTATCATCTGTAAGCCATACAACTGAATCCCATTTCTTCCCGTTTCTCGCATCGTAAATAACTCCATCTACATATTCATTTTGATCAGCGTCGTAATGAAGGCCGTCAACTACGTCCATTCCTAAAAGCTTCCTGGAACGTAAGGCAGGATCAGGATTCTTTGCATCAGTATAATCATTCATTCCATTCTTATCTTCTTTTAGCCATAAGATTTTAGCTTTGAATTCCTCGCTTTGTTTATAAACCTGAATCTTACAATTTCCGGTGGTAGTTATCCATGTGCCGAGTATAGCATCTGGAGTCTTCTGTGCAAGGGAAAGTAATGTCAACAATGTGAACAATAAAGTTGCGATAATTTTTTTCATAATAACGGATAAAGGATATGCTTTTAAAGTTCAAATAATAAACCCGTATATCTCTCCCAAATTTCGCAGGCATTTTCGATATTAGCGAAATTCCATTAAAAAATTAAAATATCAGTTAACTCCCGCATTTCCATTAATAATCAGGGGATTTATTAAAATCTTGCGTTACCAACCCCTACCCATCCCTCGCCTTTGAAGAATGATCAGGTTGGTTGCCCGTAAACCGGGGGACTAAGAAGGTGCCGATAGGGGGCTGTAATCTTTAGAGGTAAATATTTGCAGTACCTTCTGGCGGCTTTTTTTTATCCACCTGGCTGTAAGGGTTACAAAATGGAGGGTGAAGTTTTTGAGCCGCATCTGTGGACTG
>DATCMY010000310.1:0-4886 GCA_036565505.1 Hanamia sp. | reverse complement strand
CATCTTGGTTCCTTTAAAATTAAAAGTCAAAGTATCATTTTTAAACCTCACGACTTTTCCATTGATTTTTTCACCACTCTTTAAGAATAAGACGTTTTGTCCAGCTAATTCACAAGTAATACCTACCGCAAGTAAGAAGATTAAAAATTGTTTCATAAAAGATGTTTTGTTTACAATTAAAAAGTCTGTGTATTAATAACCGCTTCTTCTGGTGTAAGTCCAATTTCATCACTATACACAACGTTTATATCTCCATACCCTAATGGTGAATTATCCTTAATTCCTATTTGAACTTGTTTAGGGATTTCTTTACCATTATCTATAATATTAATAAGAATGCAGGGGACTGCCTTGTTCATTCCAAAGCTTATGTAATAATCGTTACCAATAATTAATTCAGCTTCCTTTCGTAATTTAAAATGAATTGGTTTGACATGATTTCCCACTTTTATTTCTTTATCCTTTTTTACTTTCATGTTCTTTATTTTAATTCGTTAAAAATAGATATTAAAAATTATACTTACCCTTTGCCTGCCGTTAGTTTTAAGGGGCTACATTTTTTTGTGTCTTTTACATTTTAGTCAGGCACTATAAAGTATTGAGATGTTTGCTTTGCTTGCAGCTAACATATAGAAAAGTATCCGAAAAGCCCCCTTATAAAGCCCCGTATTAAAAATTACTCTGTGGGGCTTTGCGGTATACTTTTGAGTTGACCGATGTCGCCGTAATTTGCTATTGGGTACAAAGTATCAACCGGTTCTTTTCTATATTGTTATTTTAAAATTATTTTTTGGTTTCAATAACTTTTGATGGCAGGTTTTATTGCACTCAAAAGCGTTCATACTTTAAAAGTAATATTTATATTTTTTATTAATGCCTTTTTTTACGCCGGGTTATTATTTTATCTACATAGCTTTTCTGTTACGTCTATAAAAACGTTGCCATTTTTTATACGCTCCTATAAAAGGAAAGCCAGGCTTTGAAATTTTTGCAGATGCTTTATGCATCGGGGTTCCCGGAAACTACTTTTAATTCAGAAGATTTATTAATTGCCCCGAACCTTTAGGTCGGGGATAAAAATAAGAGAGGTTAAAGGCTTTAGCCAAATAATTATAAGAATGGATACATTTTGGCTAAAGCCGGAAAACATAAAAGAATCTTTGTCCCCCGCGCTAAAGCAACGGGGCAATTGATTTTACTTTCCCGGCGGGGTTTACACAGCATAAACCTTAAAACATAACTTACTATCTACAGCTTCTGTTGGCGTCCCCGCCAACAGCTTTCTTTCAGATAATTTTTATATTTATCAAATGTATCTAAATTATCACACTGGATTTTTAACAGGTACCATTTATAATTGGAACCTGGAATCTTGCCGACACACCAGAAAAATATAAATGGTAATCAGCCAACTTTTATGAAACAGGAATAAAAGATTTCACCACTCCCCGGTTCGTGTCTCACGAACCGAAAATGTTGATGGAATAATTATTGGTCTTTCCAATTATTCAAATATGGAACATTAAGTTTACGTCGCGGGCACCATACCTCTTTTTGAATTTTAAAAAAAAGGGGAACATGCTGAAAAGTAAAATGTTTAAATTTATAAAAGGAATATCAACGGGAAATAATTTACTCATTATAAATCTTAGAAAAATGAATACTCCCTGGTTTAAAAGAATCGGAATATTTTTTATTCCGGCAACATTAATCGGTTGGATCATTTTATTAAGCGGGCTTGCTTATGCCATATTTGTTTTTATGGACATTGACAGCAGATCGCATTCTGTAAGCGATACCCTTATGAACTTTGCATTTAATTTGCTGATCATTGGAGGTGTATATTATGTTATTGCATTTCTTACCAGCAGGACAAAGAAACCGGTATGAAATAAAAAGAGCAACGATCGGGTAGGTATTTGTTTCAATTATTAATTCCCAAAATTATAAATTGGCAATTCCATTCTTTACGGCAAACATTACCAGTCCTACGCGGGTCCTCACGTTTAATTTTTTAAAGAGGTCATCACGATAGCCATCAACGGTCCTGGGGCTTATAATCATTTTATCTGCTATTTCCTTATAGGTAAGTTCTGTACAGGCCAATTTCAAAAACTGAGTTTCCTTGTCGCTCAGGTTGATAATGCTTTTTACGGTATTGTCTTTTTCATCCAATGTATTAATAGTGCTGATCAACTTGCCTGTTACCATTTCCGAATAATAAAATCCTTTTTCGGTCAGGGCATCAAGGGCCGCCTTGAGCTCATCAGGATCGCAATCTTTTAAAATATAACCTTTTGCCCCGGCCTTAAACATTCTGATGATGGCGTTTTCATTATCATACATTGATAAAGCCAAAATCTTTACCCGCGGATAATGCTCCTTTAACCATAATGAAGTTTCGTAGCCATCCATTACCGGCATATTGATATCCATCAAAATAATATCGGGCAACATGCCCGGTTGAAGTTTTTCTATAAAATGTTTGCCATTATCTGCCTGGAATAATACAGGGTATTTACCGAAACTTTCAATAAGGCTGGCAAGGCCGTTTCTCAGCAATACATGATCATCAATAAGTACAACTTTTGGCATGGTTACGATTTGGGTGTGATTAATGGAAGAGTAACAATGGTAGTAGTTCCTTTTCCTATGGTACTCGTCATTTTAAAACTGGAATTAATAATATTGGCGCGGTTATGCATATTGCGTATGCCGAGGCCTAGCCCGGTATAATTATTTAATTCCAGCTTGCTGGTATCGAATCCAACACCATTATCGGTAATGGTTAAGGTAAATATTTCCGGATCAAATAAAAGATGTACATCAATTGCTGATGCATTTGCATGCTTCATAATATTGTGAAGCACCTCCTGCACTATCCTGAAAAGGATCAGTTCCTGTTGCTTTTCCAGCCTGTAAGTTTTTCCTTTAATATCCAATTGAATTTCATAACCGCCCGTTTTTTGTATCTGTTCCATTTCATGCTCTATTGCACGGGCCAGCCCCAGGTCGGCTATGTAGTCTGTATTTAAGCTTTTTGAAAGATCACGAAGATCCTGTATGGCCTTACTGATGAGGTGTTTGCTGTCGGTTATTTTATCCTTTAATGCTTCGCGGTGATTGCAATCCATGGTATTGATATTAAGCTTTACGAGGCTGAGCACCTGGCCAATATTATCATGGATCTCCTGCGAAATATTTTTAAAAGTTTGTTCCTGTATCTCCAGTTGGGATTTAAGAATTTCCTGTTCTTTCCTGTATTGAATCTCAATTAAATGATGGTTGTATTTTTTATTTCTTCTATAATAATTTAAAACCATGGTCATTACAAAAATTAAGAGCACCAGGAAGATAACCGTAATAAAGAAAACTAAATAAGTGACTTCCTGATTTTCCATTGTAGAATAAAATAAATGATGATAGTTACATACAATACATCTGTCAAAATAATATTGACCTTTTCAAGTGCTATCAAAAGGTTGACATCTTTGGTGTGAAGGTAAGTTTGAATTGAGAATTCGCTTAAACTGAATATATAAGAAATTAAAAGCCCGGTAATGAGCCAGAAGACCGGGCTTTTTAAAGGGTTTTGAATTACCGGTTCGTTCATGTCTTCATATAATTTAAACAATAAGGCGGGTAACAGTAAAACCAGTCCCAGTTGATATCCAAATGAATCGAATGAGTACAGGCTTTGAGAAATAAGATCAATGACAATCACCGTAATTCCATATATGGGTATCAGAAAAGAAAATAGCTTTTTAAATCTTTTAGAATTGGAAGATGTAACTATCCAATAAGTGTAAAACATGAACTCCAGCGGAAACCAAATATTATAAATTATGAGGTTGTTTCTATGTATAATTTTAAAATAATAGCAAACACTTTCTACCGCCAGTAAAAGGAAAAAAAATATAGGTAGCATTATATTGAGTGGCCGCCGCTCCCGATTTTTAATACTCAGTATTAAACATATCCCTATCAGTATTAGAAAAAAGGGCATCGTTAATAATTGCATAGAAGTTTAATTAAGGATAAGAAGAAGGGCAACAAGGTGGATCTGTTGCCAGGGTACTCATTTGCTTCATGCCATTAGCCACATTCTTGTTATTCATGTTTGCATTTTTATATCCGGGTATCACTACATAATCGCCGGCACTCACATGTGAAGTAAAACCTAATTCGGGATGGCTTTTATCAATGAATGTCGCCGCTTCTACCACCACCGTCATGCTATCAGAACTATCGCCGTTACATGCCTCAAAAGGATTGAGGGTAATGGCAAAATTCATATTGATGATATCAATGTCATTGATGTTTTCATAAAATTTAACCAGGTTTTTTATTTCACTTTTCATTACCGCGACAGAAAATTTCTTAATTAATTTTATTCTTCCGTTATAGGGTTTTACCTCCGCTTCATTTATAAAATCAACTTTCATTTTCTTTAAATCTGTTTCCGTAATTTCTCCATCTGTTGGGTCGGATGTTACAATCAGGACTGGCATAAAATAAAATTTAAAAGTATTAAAAATAATTTTTGTTTAAAACTATAAAATCAATTTCAATATTTACTACCGGGAATAATAATACCGTCTTTTCTTGTAATAAAACCGTGAAAACACCCCCCGCGGTAATGGGCTAAAACACCCTTTTGCAATTGCCCTAACCAATTATTGCCTCCAATTGATTATGAGGTGGCAAATGGTTTTGGTATGCTAATGAAAGGAAAAACTATATTTGTTAATCAATAAATCATCATGAAAATATTTAAAGGTCGCATTCCAAATTGTCGCCGGTTGGCGGAGACACCAACCGGGGCGGCGCGCCGTGGGCGGTGTCCTCACCGCCCACAATCAGCCAGGATATGCGACAATTTGGAA
>DATCMY010000309.1:0-13295 GCA_036565505.1 Hanamia sp. | reverse complement strand
ACGAAATTCTACAGATTTTGAGCATGACCCTAATAAGTAAAACCCCCGTCAATCAACTGTTTGACACGAACTACCAACAAAATTTCAAAGAACTAAATCATAACCAATTGGTTTTGTTTTGATTAAGAGTGCATGCTAGTGTTTAATAGTATATATTAAAGGCCTATTATATTAATTTGCGAACACTATAAAATAAATCATAAGTTATGGCCGTTTGACAATCTAAATCCTTTTAATATCCAAAATTCCATTCTTGTGAAAAATAAAATATTTTTTTCCCTGGCCCTTTCATTTTTGATTTTAAATAATGGATTTTCTCAAAACGAACCATTTTCAATGAGAGTCGTTAATACCAGCTATCAATTAAATTCTGCCTGGGAAATAACCTGGGGACCGGATGATTCATTATGGGTAACAGAGAATTTTGCCTACCTGGTCAGCAGGATAGATCCAGTAACTGGTGGTAAAACATTATTGATTGACCTGAGTAGCAAAAAAGATTTTACGACTCCACCCAAATGGCCACAGGGAGGATTAATGGGATTAGCTTTACATCCCACTCTATATAGTGAATGGCCTAATGCCAGCAAACCCTGGATTTACCTGGCCTATGTATATCATTACGCGGCATCTACCGGTTGTTCTAATGGAACCGGCGCATGTAATTTTAAAACAAAAATTGTACGGTATGATTACGACCGTACCACTCATTCACTTTCTAATGAACAGGTAATTATTTCATCTTTAAATGGAAGTAATGATCATAATTCCGGCAGGTTAACTATTGGAAAAATTGGCGGTGTTCCTTACCTTTTTTATACCATTGGCGATATGGGCGCAGGACAGTTTAATAATATAAACCGCACCAATAATGCCCAAACAAGAGACACACTGGAAGGAAAAGTTTTACGATTTAATCTTGAACCGGATGCTGACGCAGGTGCATTAGATAAATGGATACCAAATGACAACCCATACACAGATGCCAATTCTAAAAAGACAGCAGTATGGAGTTGGGGCCACAGGAATGCACAGGGAATTGTATTCGGGTCTAACGAAAAATTGTACCAAAGTGAACAGCAGGATAAAAGCGATGATGAAATAAATATTATAGACTCGGCGCGGAATTATGGCTGGCCTAAAGTTTTCGGGATATTGCGATGGAAATTACAATGGCTTAACATTAGCCAATAAAACTGTAGTAAGTGAACAGACCAATTGCACAACCCTGAATGCTAAAGAACCAATTTATACATTATTTACTGATCCTAATCCGGGAGCATTAAGTACTAATTACCTTACCTGGCCTACAGTTGCGTGTTCAAGTATTGATGTTTATGAAAACAGTGTAATCCCTTACTGGAACCGGTCTTTATTAATTTCATCTTTAAAAGCCGGACAAATTTATAGGTTGAAACTTGACCCAACCGGTACCAGTGTAATTGATTCTTCCACCATCCCTGCAATGCGAAACCAGGGGCGCTATCGCGATATTTGTATTTCTCCTGATGGTTTAAAAATTTACGTGGCTTGTGACATTTCAGGCCAAACAAGCGGGCCCACCGGCAGTTATAATGGAGGAGGAACGCCACCAACGAATGCAGGTAGAATTTTAGAATTTACTTATACAGGCCCCATTACTCCATTAGCCATAAATGATTCATTAAATACTTATACAAGAAATACAACTATCCAGGTTTTCCCAAATCCGGCGAGCAAAATTTTATATGTCAGAAGTATAAAAAATGTTAGCAAACATCTTCATTATTTAATTTATGGCGCTACTGGAAAATTATTAATAAATGGTAATAGCAATAATGATTATTTCTCAGTGAACGTAGAAGCGCTTACTCCGGGAATGTATATTTTTAAATTATTCAATGCTTACAATATTAATTTAAGTACTAAAAAGTTTGTGATTAGATAATCCCTCTCAGGCGAAGGGAGACTTAGGCAAGGTATTTCTTTTAATCGCATTGAATTTTTATGAAGTTCTTGACTTTTACAAAATCACACTATCTACACCCTTCCCATCGGGAAGGGCTTTAGTGGAAACTTTTATCAGAATAAAATATTTAGGGGTAGGCCTTCAATCCAATTTACCCACCATATCTTTTGGATTTACCCATTCGTCAAATTGAGCAGGAGTTACATAACCCAATTTTACGGCCATTTCTTTCAATGTGGTATTTTCTTTATGCGCTTTTTGTGCAATTTCAGCGGCTTTATAATAACCTATTTTTGTGTTGAGTGCAGTTACAAGCATTAAAGAATTATCAACATGCTTTTTAATATTTGCTTCAACGGGTTCTATTCCTTTGGCGCATTTTTCATTAAAGCTATTGCAACCATCACCCAATAATCTTGCGCTGTGCAAAAAATTATAGATCATGAGTGGTTTAAAAACATTTAATTCAAAATGCCCTGTAGCGCCACCAATACTTATGGCAACATCATTTCCCATTACCTGGGCGGCAATCATCGTTAATGCTTCGCATTGGGTTGGATTTACTTTTCCGGGCATAATGGAAGATCCTGGTTCATTATCGGGAATATGAATTTCACCTATCCCGCTTCTTGGCCCTGACGATAGCATCCTGATATCGTTCGCGATTTTCATAAGGCTTACTGCAACTGTTTTTAAGGCTCCATGACTTTCCACAATTGCATCGTGAGCTGCAAGAGATTCGAATTTATTTTTCGCAGTTATAAAAGGAAGACCTGTAAGCTCCGCTATAGTTTCAGCTACATTTACTGCATAACCATCCGGGGTATTTATACCTGTTCCCACCGCGGTACCACCAAGCGCCAATTCACTTAAATGCAATAAAGTATTTTTAATTGCTTTAATCCCATGTTCTAACTGTGATGCATAGCCGCTAAATTCCTGGCCAAGGGTTAAAGGTGTTGCATCCATAAAATGCGTACGGCCAATCTTTACGATATGCATAAAATCAGCCGATTTACTATCGAAAGTACTTTTAAGATTTTCCAGCGCCGGAAGCGTAAGGTCATTAAGAATTTTAAAAGCCGCAATATGCATGGCTGTTGGAAATGTATCGTTGCTTGATTGGGACTTATTTACATCATCATTAGGATGTAATACTTTCTCTTTATCGGTAAGTTTACCACCATTTAAAACATGGCCACGATAGGCAATTACTTCATTTACATTCATATTACTTTGTGTTCCGCTACCCGTTTGCCAAACCACTAAAGGAAATTCATTATTTAATTTACCGGTGAGAATTTCATCACATACTTTACTGATGAGTTCATATTTTTCCATTGATAATACACCTGCTTCTATATTAGTAATTGCCGCGGCCTTCTTTAAATAAGCAAATGCCTCAATGATTTCTTTGGGCATTTTATTGATGTCCTGGGCAATTTTAAAATTTTCAATACTTCTTTGGGTCTGTGCTCCATAATACGCATTGGCAGGCACTTTCACCTCGCCCATGGTATCTTTTTCTATACGGTAGTCCATAATAATTATCTTATTTTATTACTAAAAATATAATTGCAAATTTAACTCAATGTTGGGTAGGGATAAAAAAAGATATTTTTTGAAAATGAGTATTCTGATTAAATTTCAAAAATTATTATTTTACCCAACAAATAGCACTGAAAAAACAGAATTAAATAACGATTCTCACAACAAATTTTGCAAAAAGATGTGAAATGATTAATTCTTATGGCACTAATGTTGCTTCAATTTTAAATGAAAATTTTTTTTCAAAAAAAAATAACAACCAGTATGAAAATTTCAAGAACAGCTCCTTTTATTTTTTTAACCCTTTTTATGAGTACGATTTTTTCTCCGGCCAAAAGCCAAAGTAAGCAGGAAGATAAAATAGTTGCTTCCACCCAGGTTTTGCAGGATTTCGGTAAAATGAAAGAAAGTATTCCTGAAGATCTTTTAAAAATTACTGAAGGAATTATCATTGTCCCTAAATTGATAAATGCGGGTTTTGTGCTTGCAGGCAAAAGAGGAAAAGGAATTGCCATGGTAAAATTGGCTGATGGTAGCTGGAGCAATCCTGTTTTTGTAACCATTACAGGTGGCAGTGTCGGTTTTCAGGCAGGCGTGGAATCGGTTGATTTGGTTTTAATATTTAAAGACAGCGAAACTCTTAAAGATATTGGAAAAGGAAGTTTCACTCTGGGTGGCGATATTTCAGTAACTGCCGGACCAGTTGGCCGCAATTCCACTGCCAGCACCGATTATAAAATGGAAGCAGAAGTATATTCTTATTCAAGAAGCAAGGGCTTGTTTGCGGGCATAAGTTTAGCCGGTTCTGCCATCTCTATAGATGCAAAAGCCAATGAATCATTTTATGGAAATGATGATGATGCTAAAACATTATTTTCTGATGATACACAGAACACCTCTGCTTCAGTTGAAAAAATGAAAAGCACTTTGAAAGAAATATACCGGTAAAATATATTTCTATTTTCAAAATTATATGTAGCATTTTTTTCTACCTTGGCCTGGGCCCGGGAGGACAATTTGTTCTCAAAAAGTTGGAGTACAATGTTGACAAATGCTTGCGCGTACCCTCTCCTTCAGAAATACTATGGGTTCTATTGGGATAAGGCATAAACTGAAACTGCTTATTGTATTTTATCAATTCATTTAATAAAGCTTCCGCATTATCATATTGCACATTATCATCGCCGGTACCATGAATAAAAAGTAAATTTCCTTTTAAATTTTTTGCATAGTATACAGGTGATCCTTTTATATAATTGTCCATATTTTCCTGTGGCAATCCCATGTACCTTTCTTCATAAATATTATCGTAGAACAAAAGATTAGTTACTGCTGATATTGAAATACCTGTCTTGTAAATTTCAGGATATTGAAACATTAAATTAAGAGTAGAAGAACCGCCTCCACTCCATCCCCAAACTGCAACACGGTCTTTATCGAAATATGGTTTTTCCAATATTTTCTTTGCAGCCATTGCCTGGTCGCGAATGTTTAATCTTCCAATCTGGCCATAAATTGATTTGCGCCATTGGGCGCCCCGCAATGACGGCGTGCCTCTATTGTCCACAGAAATTTGGAAATATCCTTCAATGCTCATTTCGCCATTAAATAAAAAATTATGCTGCGCGCCAAATTGATCTCCAACAGTAGAGGCGGCCGGCTCACCATATACATAAAATACAACAGGATATTTTTTTGTTGAATCGAAGTTGGCAGGTTTCACCATCCAGCCGTCAACCGTAATATTATCTTCAGTTGTTATTTTAAAATATTCAACATTGGAATTCTCATTTACTTTCATATTTTTTGCAATACTTTTTTCTTCATTCAATGGCTTTCCATCAGGCAAGGATATCCATTCTGAAACAGGAAAAGTTTTATAATTGGAAAAAGAATGCAGCGCATATTTTGCTCCCGGAGAAATATTATAATTATGTGTTCCTATTAACACAGAAGGTGAAAGTAATTCCAATTTTCCTTTTCCATTAAGCTTTGTTCTGTATAGATAAAGTTGGGTTGCGTTATTTGGCGATGCCATAAAATATACATATCCATTCTTATCATCAATACATTTAATGTTGTCAATATCATAGTTGCCTTTTGTAACCAACGTTTCTTTTTTCCCATCCCGGCTTACTAAAAAAATGTGACGCCAGCCATCTTTTTCACTCACCCATAAAAAATCTTTTCCATTATCCATCCAATCCCATCCTATTGGGTCATCGTCGTTCCATCTTGATTTTATATCAATAAATGCCTTATCAGTTTCGGTATAAAAATTATTGGCCACGCCTGTGATTACATTACAATAAAAAAGTTTGCTTTCGTTTTGCTTTCTGTTCAATTGCTGCAACACAACTTCATTAGAATTATCCGCCCATTCCATTCTTGGAATATAGTGCTGCTGCGGATCTCCGGGAACATCCATCCATTTTATATCATCATCACTTACATTTATTACACCTATACGCACCGGTGAAGGAGGTTGACCTACTTTAGGATATTCAACCGGAATGATGCGTGAGTAAGGCGAATCAGTAGTATTCAACATATAATAGTCGCGCACCTTGGTAGCATCCACCTGCCAGAAAGCGATTTTTTTACTATCAGGGCTCCAGCGAAAACCATCACGGCATCCAAATTCTTCTTCATATACCCAATCAAAAGTGCCGTTAATAAATTTGCGTGTACCATCCCTTGTCAGAGCTTTTATTTGGTGCGAAGAAAGATCTTCCATATATAAATTATGTTCGCTTACATAAGCAGCCATTTTTCCATTGGGTGAAATTTTGGCAAACATTAATGACTGCGATGGAAGTTTTTTTCCGAGTTGCGTTAATTGATTGGAAGTTAAATTCAAGACCCAATAGTCACCTCGTGTTTTGTATCGCCAGACTTTAGCGGTATTGGTAAAGATCAGCAGGCTTTTATAATCCGGAGTGAAACTATAAATATTAAATGACAAAGGCCTACTGTCCCCTTCAGGAATTAATTGATCTCTATTTACAAGAATCATTTCATTGTTGGTCTTCAGATCTGTTTGTACAATATTGCCCTCTTTTATTGAAAGGAATGAATTTCCGCCAGGCGTCCAGTCAATTTCTTTAGGCCTGAATTGAGAATAAGAAGTAAGCGAGTAAATTGAAAAAAAGATGAGAATTAAAAATCTCAAAGATTTATAGTGCATGCTTTATTTTTTAAAAAAAAGTAAAAATAAGGAAACGTTCATTGCTTAACCTACCATTTATATAAATGAGATAAATTTGTGTATGCCAGTGAAAGAAAAATTAAGAATTGATAAATATTTATGGGCTATAAGAATTTTCAAAACAAGAAGCCTTGCGGCAGATGCTTGCAATACCGGGAAAGTAAAAAGCAAAGGAATAAATGTAAAACCGGCAAAAACAGTTTCAACCGGGGAACAATTTGAGGTAAAAACAGAGAATAAAAAATGGGTGATTGAGGTGATCTCATTATTGCATAACCGTGTAAAATATGAAGAAGCCGTCAACCATTATATTGACCTAACGCCGGAGGAAAATATTGACAAAACGCAATCAAGTGCCTTTGTTTTTAATACCGGCAAAAGAAAAAGTAAACAGGGACGGCCCACCAAAAAAGAAAAAAGAAGCCTGGATAATTTTCTGGATGAAGATACCAACTCATTATAAATAGTGAGACACCTTACGATTTTACTAAGTTTGCAAAATGAAGATTGATATCATCTCCGTTGTACCGCAATTAATGGAAAGTTTTTTCGCCCATTCTATTTTAAAGAGAGCAAAAGAAAAAGGTTTGCTTGAGGTAAATATTTTTAATTTAAGGGATTACACTACCTATAAACACGGCCAGGTAGATGATTACCAGTTTGGTGGTGGCGCTGGTTTGGTAATGATGATAGAACCTTTGGTAAATTCAATAGAATATTTGCAAAAAGAAACAAAATATGATGAAGTAATTTTCCTTACTCCAGACGGTGAAACATTCAATCAAAAGACCGCAAACAGTTTATCATTAAAAAATAATTTATTACTGATTTGTGGCCATTATAAAGGCATAGATCAAAGAGTACGCGATCATTTTGTCACTAAAGAAATTTCTATAGGTGATTACGTTTTAAGTGGCGGAGAATTAGGCGCCGCAATATTGGTAGATGCAATAGGAAGATTATTACCCGGAGTTTTGAACGATGAAACTTCTGCGCTTACTGATTCTTTCCAGGACAATTTGCTGGCACCGCCTGTTTATACACGCCCTGAAGAATTCAGAGGATGGAAAGTTCCTGAAATTCTAATGAGTGGTAACCATGCTAAAATTGAAGAATGGCGGCATGAAAAATCTGTTGAAATAACAAAAGAAAAAAGGCCTGATTTACTTAAAGAATAAATAAGGCCCTGTATATTATTTTATCAAAAATTATTTAATCTTTCTTCACTCCTATCACCGGCAATTGTTTTTGTCTTATTAATTCATTAAACTTAGAAACATCCACATCCATAATTGCTTTTAACTTTGACAATTCCACATCAGCTTTTGCACTTAAAAAAGAATAGGCATCTTTTACCTGTTGCGTAGGCGCATAATTCCCTGAAGCGGCATAATCATAAAGGCCGGCAATCTGATCATTTAATCGAATAGGATAATTTAAAACATCCTGCCCGCTTTTAGCTTTTGTCTGATAAAGCGCTTCTTCAATCCGGGTCATACTTTTGTTAATGGAATCTGCCATAGTCTTTATTTCTTTCAAAGAATCGCCTCCTGTCCGGCTCATAAAATCATTAATCTGTTTTCTTATATCACGGATGTTTTTAATACCTTTTTGAATTTCGGAGAATTTATCTCTTACTGTAATCAGAAAATTAAACTGATCTTCATATTCCTTTTGAGTTTCTTTAAAATTAGGATTAGCTTTTATATTAGCTTCAGCCATAGCGCTATCTTTATTAGCATCAATTATTTTAATAAAATATTTTCCCGGGATTGCTTTTGGTCCCGGCACACTTCCGTTCCAAAGTATCATCCCATCTATTTTTTCTGCGGGGGTATAATACATATTCCATACAAATTGGTTCATCCCTTTTACAACATCTATTTTACCCGTATCGCCTGAAGGTTTTGTACTAAAACAACTGATCACTTTTTTATCTTGATCCATCACAAAGATTTTAACCAGATTACTATCTTTAAAATCTTTCAGGAAATAATTAACAACAATTCCGTTCGGAGGATTAATACCAGCATTCTTAACTGTCAAATTTTGGGTGCCATTCATACGCCATGCATCTTCCACCGGAAAAATATAAAGGCTATCATTGGTAATATTTTTATCCAGATTTTGGACAACTGATAGGTCATCAAGCACCCAGAATGCTCTTCCTTGTGTAGCTACTACCAAATCATTATTTTTTATAGTAAGATCTGTAATTGGCACCAATGGAAGGTTTAATTGAAATGGCTTCCAGTTTTTCCCATAATCATAGCTGATATACATGCCGAATTCTGTACCGCAATACAATAAACCAGGACGTTTTTTATCGGCACGCAGGCATCTTGCAAAATGCGTAGATGGTATACCGTTAGTAATTTTATTCCATGATTTGCCATAATCGTTTGTAACAAAAATATAAGGTGTATAATCATCCTGTTTATATTTGGTTCCCACAAAATAAGCAGTTCCTTTTTTAAACGGATCCGCTTCCACACAATTCCAAAGCATCCATTTTCCGGCTTGTGGCGGCGTTACATTTTCCCAATGCGCTCCTCCATCTTTACTCACATTTATAAGCCCGTCATCGCTTCCTGTCCATAACAAATCTTTTTCCAGGGGAGACTCCATTGCCGTAAAAATGGTGCAATAAACTTCAACTCCTGAATTATCCTGGGTGATAGGTCCTCCGCTGGATTTTTGTTTGCTTTTATCATTAGTGGTAAGATCACCACTTAATGCTGTCCATGTAGCTCCTTCATTTTCGGTTGCGAATAATACATTGCCGGCAGCATATAATTTCTTTGGATTATTGGGCGAAAAGAATATAGGAAAATTCCACTGAAAACGGTATTTGGAAATATCAGCACCATTACCCAAATCATTAACGGGCCAAACACTTACAGCACGGTTTTCACCGGTTTTATGATCGTAACGAGAAATAAATCCGCTGTAATTTCCTCCATAAACGATATCAGGATTTAAAGGGTCCGCTACTACATACCCACTTTCAAAACCAGCGGTTGGCGTCCAATTACTTTGATTGATTTCATTGCCTTCTGTTCTCGACAATATTCGCACAGTAGTATTATCCTGCTGAGCACCTAAAATTCTGTAAGGAAAATTATTGTCTGTTGAAACCCTGTAAAACTGCGCTGTTGGCTGGTTGTAATAGGTGCTCCAGTTATTGCCTGCATCAAAACTTATTTGTGCGCCACCATCGTCTGCAACAATCATTCGGCCTGCATTTTCCGGATCAATCCATAGATCATGATGATCCCCGTGTGGTGTATTAATTTCTTTAAACGTTTTGCCACCGTCAGCACTGCGATACATATTTACATTGAGCCCGTAAATAATATCAGCATTTTTGGGATCGCAATAAATTTTACTGAAGTACCATGCCCGTTGACGAATGTTAGGATCAGTGCTCACATTCAACCAGGTTTCACCGCCATCATCACTTCTTAGCAAGCCACCTTTTTGTGATTCCACAAGGGCAAATACCCTCTCCGGATTTACCGGAGATACTGCAATACCAATATTACCAATCACTGTTTTTCCCGGAAATCCTTTTTTATCATTTAGGCTTTTCCAGGTATCGCCTCCGTCAGTACTTTTCCATAATGCGCTACCGGCACCGCCGCTTTCAAGGCTATAAGGAGTGCGTAAAACCCTCCAGGTAGAAGCATAAAGTACAGAAGGGTTTCCGGGCTCCATCACCAACTCTGCGCCACCACTCATATCATTGCTGAATAATACTTTTTTCCAGTTTTTTCCGCCATCGATTGTTTTATAAATTCCACGGTCTTCTGAGGGCCCGAACAAATGGCCAAGAGCTGCCACCCAAACAATATCCGGATTGTAAGGATCAATTACAATTCGCATGATATGCCTTGTATTATCGAGCCCTATATGTTTCCAGTTTCTGCCGCCATCTTCACTGCGCCACATGCCAAATCCTTCACTCACATTTCCACGAAGGGTAGATTCCCCTTCGCCAACATAAATTACAGATGAGTTGGAAGGCGCTACAGCAACACTTCCTATGGAACCACCAAAAAATTTATCAGTAATATTATTCCAATTACTGCCTCCATCATTGGTTTTCCATACTCCTCCACCGGTAGCACCAAAATAAAAAGTGTTTTTATTTTTATAATCACCAGCAACCGCTCCACTTCTGCCACCACGAAACGGACCGATTAATCTGTATTTTGTTTTTGAAAGAAGTATACTGTCATCATTGGGTTTTACCGGCTCTTGTTTTTTCTTTTGAGCATAAGAAAAATGAATTGATGTGAACGTTATCAGCAGGAATAAAAAATTTTTCATAAAAAGATTTAAGAAATGAAGTTAAGGGATAGTGAGAAAATTGTTACAACATTTTGAGATTTTCAATTTGTAATACATCTATTTAAATATCCAGGAAACATAAATTTTTTTGATTAAGATACTGATCCGTAAACGAACTTTTAAAAGTTGATTATTTGATCTTTAATTTTATATGAAGCAGTTTTCCCGAGAATTTTACAGGAACATACTGGGTATTTTTGCCTGCTAAATCATTTTTCATTGAATGTTTTTTGCTTACAAAAACAGTTTTACTATTAATAGTTGCACTTTTTATTTCTGAACCGGGGAGTAGTATTTTAAAAGTTCTTGCAACATTTTTAATGGCTGTATTCCCTGAAGAAGTAATATAAATATCTATTATGCCATTCGTATTTTTTCCTTTAAAATTGATTAAAGCATATTGCTTATTTTCTAAAGTATTTCTTGTTTTACCATCATCAATAAAAAGTGTGTAATTTGATTTTTGAGTGGAAGGAAAATACTCAATCAATAATTTTTTATCATCATAATCACCAGTATTATTCAATTTTTTTACTGATGAAAAATCGGCCAATGGTAAAAAACTTCCCTCTTTAATAAAAACAGGAATATCATTAAGAGTTACTTTTTCCGTTAACCATTGTTTCCCTTCAAATGTGGATGAAGTAAAATAATTATACCATTTTCCACCGGGCAAATACAGTTTCCTTTCTGTAGCATTTTTTTCTAAAACAGGTGCTACCAGTATATTTTCTCCCCACATAAATTGGTCTTCTGCTTTATATAAATTGGTGTCGGCATTATTTTCATAAAATAACGGGCGTACCAATGGCTTACCCCATTTTGCCTCTTCATAAGCAAGTGTATAATTGTAAGGCAATAAAGAGTATCTTAAATGAATGTAACGGCGCACAATACTCCTATATGGATCCGGGTATAAGGCTGGTTCAGAAGGAATATCTTTTACAGAAGGCTCAAGTGTACCGAGCGCAGTTCCGTGGGGGCGAAACACAGGAGTAAACGTTGCAAACTGCAACCAGCGCGTATATAATTCTTCATCGCCATCACCCCCTCCAAAGCCGCCGGCATCTGCGTGTATATAGGGAACACCACTCATGCTCATACCAATCATTACGGGCAATTGCGCCTGCAGTCCGCTCCAGTTTCTTCCAACATCCCCGCTCCAGGGAAATATTCCATAACGGGGACTTCCGGCAAAGCCGGTTCTGTTAAGATTGAACAATCGAACATCAGGATATTCTTTTGCATATTTATCAAAAAGCATTTTATTCCAATAATGCCCGAACACATTGTGGACTTCATCTGCTTTAAATAATCTTTTAAAACCTAGATCTTTTAAATTATGATACATGTCAGAGGGATGCTTTTCAGGTTCACCCAAATCGCCCCACCATCCGGCAACTCCTTTTTTTATCTGTGGTTGATATTTATTCCAAAACCAATCTTTACTATCTTCTCTGAATAAATCCAGAAGGCCGCCATTTCCAAAATAAAAATCTGTCAGCACGTAAGGCTGTCCGGCGCTGTCTACAGCCTGGAACTTTTTGGAAGGCTCATAATTCAAAGTGGTTTTTAAAATGAAAGGTTCAGTAATTAAAATAGTATGTATGCCTTCTTTTTTTTAAATTCCTGATCATTGTTTCCGGCTGCGGCCATGCTTTTTTATTTACCCAATCTAAATTTCCCAGGGTACCTTTTATGCTATCGCCAAACCAAAATAAATCAATAATTACCGCATCAAAAGGAATAGTATCTTCTTTCATTTTATGTACAACAGATAAAAGTTGATTCTGCGAACGATAACCAAAACGGCTCATAAAATTGCCAAAGACCCATCGTGCAGGAATGGGTTGTGTTCCTACTAATGTTTGGTATTTTTCCAGGATCTCTTTTACATTTTTACCCGGAATAATATAAAAAGAAAGTTCACCGGATGATGCGCCATATTCTAAAATATCCCGATGCGATTTTCCTATATCAATATATCCCCTGGAAGGATTATCGAAAAATATTCCATAACCTTTTGATGAAATTATAAAGGGAACAGAATAGTTAAGCATTTCTGCGTTCAGGCCGTATCCATAACTGGGTGCATTATACAACGGAAGTTTAAAACCACGCCTGTCCAGAGGCACAGAGCGCTCCCCGGTTCCAAAAATCCTTTCATTATCCTTTAATTGAAAACAAAATCCTTTATAAAATCCACTATCAAAATAATTGAGCATTTTTAGTGTATCC
>DATCMY010000308.1:0-12539 GCA_036565505.1 Hanamia sp. | reverse complement strand
AGCGGGTTTTACAACTGCGGGTACGCCTGCCAGTAAGTTGACCGCAATTTTTTCCAGCATTCCCCATACGGGAAAATTAAAGGCATTGATGTGGATGGCTACACCTTCTTTGGGAAGTAGAATATGCTGTGCGGCAAATGTACCCCTTTTACTTAATCCGATATTTTCTCCATCCAACGCAAATATTTCATTAGGAAGTTTTCTTCTTAGGGATGCATTGGAAAATAGATTGCCAATTCCGCCTTCAATATCCACCCAGCTATCTGCACGGGTAGCGCCGGTTTTATAACTAATTGTGTAAAATTTTTCTTTGTGTTCCAATAGATGAAGTGCCAATGCTTTCAACATTCTTCCTCTTTCCTGGAAAGTCATTTTTCTTAAAGCAGGGTTTCCTTTTTTTCTTCCATAATCAAGAATAGAGGCAAAATCCAAACCTCGTGTGGTAGCCATTGCAATTACTTCCCCGTTTACTGCATTGTATAACTGTTGGCCATCGCCGTCGCCATCAATCCATTTACCGGTTACATAATTCCCAAGTTTCATTTCCAATATTATTTAGCCACTAATTACACGAATTTACACGAATTAAAAGAAAGAAAACCTGGTAAAATAATTTGCTTAATTAGCCATTGCTGTATAAATTTTACAAAAAAATATTAGTAGAAAATGGTGGAATTTGTGACAAAGAATTAAATCAATCCAAATTGTCTTAAATGATGTAAAGCGTGTTTGTGCAGTAATTGAATATTCATATTATAATCAAGCAGTCCGAAAAAGGCATTTCCTGTTTTTAGTCCAGGATTCTTTTCAAAAACTTCAAAAAAATGATCTAATTCAATTTGTAATTTGTTGATGGATGATAGTAAGTCGGGTTGCCTTGGAGGGATACCTTTTTTCGGTATTAGCGGATTGTCTATGTTTTCTTTAAAAGGAGTTTCGCTCATTAAAAAATCCCTCGATTTCTGTAATTTTTCATCGTCATTAAGAGCCGGTAAAATTAATTTACCACTTGCGTTTTTAACCGCGTCCGTAAAATGTTCTACCATTTGCTGCGCATTCATTACGCCCCATTTTCCTTTATCTTCTGCCTTTAATTTTCTGATCAAAGGAATAAAATCCTTCTTTAAAAATTTTTCTTTCGCCGTAATCATATAAAAATTAAATGAACATTATTAACAGTTGTCCTGAATTTTTAAACGATCAATCTCTTTAGAAAGCCTGTTGAAAATTTCATCTATACCGCCTTCACCTTTTATAAAAATTACTTTGTTGGCTTTTTGATAATGATCAGCAACGGCCGCAGTTTTTTGATGATATTCCATAATGCGTGCTCTTATTACCTGTTCATTATTATCATCAGAGCGGCCGCTGGTTTCGCCACGTTTTACCAAGCGTTTTATTAATTCATCTTCGCTCACATCCAACGCCAGCATTACATCAATACAGGTATTTTTTTGCTTTAATAAATCATCGAGTTCCTCGGCTTGTATAGCAGTGCGGGGAAAACCATCAAACAAAAAACCTTCAACGTCGGGATGGTTGTCAAGCGCATCATTTATCATTCCAATTACCACTTCGTCAGGCACGAGATTGCCTTTATCCATATATTTTTTAGCTTCTAAACCTAATATCGTTTTTCGAGTGATTTCACTTCGCAACAGATCTCCGGTAGAAAGATGTTTTAAATTGTATTTTGCAATCAGTTTTTCTGACTGCGTTCCCTTCCCGCTGCCTGGTGGCCCAAATAAAATAAGGTTGAACATTTTACTTAAATCCTGGTGAACTTCAAATATAATGGATGGATTTTAAAATTCCTGAATTGGAATGAAAATAATTTGAATTTTTTTAACTATCCTGTTGCCAATCATTGTGTAATTTTATAAAAATGGCTTGAAAAATAGAATTAATTTAAATTAAATTTAATGCCATGAATACTGGGAAAATGAACTCATTCATTTCAAAAACAGGTAAAAATCCTGAAGAAATAAGTAATGAAGAATGGAAAAAAATTTTACCGCATGATCTTTATCATATAGCAAGAGAGAAGGGTACTGAAAGGCCGGGAACGGGGACATTTTATAAACATGATGAAGCAGGAACTTATTATTGTGCGGTTTGTGGAAACCCTCTTTTTAAAAGTGATGGCAAGTTCAACAGCAGTTGCGGCTGGCCAAGTTTCTTTGAACCCATTAGTAAAGAGAGTATTATTTATCTTCCCGATAATTCTTATGGAATGAAACGTACAGAAGTGCAATGCGGAAAATGCAAATCTCATCTCGGGCATGTATTTGAAGATGGGCCGTCACCTACGGGTTTACGTTATTGTATTAACTCGGTAGTGCTAGGATTTGGCCCCCTGAGCCCCGAAGGGGGAACTTAGTCTTGAAATATTTTCAGACTCTTTCAGTTCGTTAAGTAAAGAATTTTTCTCCTCTTCAAGTCGGGAAGGGGCTTCAATAGAAACCATCACCCTTGCAGCGTTTGTCGGGATGGGCTTCATCTGCGCCCAGTGAATACTCTTCGAAATAAAGCAATAATAAAAGTAAATATTATGGAGCCTATAATTGCCCAAATTACCGGGAATGGTTTTCCATCAACACTGATTTCGAAAAAGTGGGGCAATCCCATTTTTCCTGCAACCCATAAACCTATATAAGCTCCGATAAATCCTACAATAATTGAAACCAAACACCCCCCAAGGTCATACCCGGCGATTGATTGTCCGATACCGCCACTAATAGCGGCGATTAATAAAAGAATGAGGAATCCGAAAAGTGTCATGGCTTAAATTTTATTAAATATAGATTGATTTTTCTTTCTTTCATGTTTTTAAACAGGCATCGCGAAGCATTGTCATATAAGCATATCCCTTTTCACGTGTAAAATTGATATTGTTTTCAGGAATTTTTTCAGGGTGGGGATAATGCAATAAGGCTTGTTCTATGCTCTTTTCGCGCAAAATGTGCAACATGGGATAGGGTGACCGGTTGGTAAAATTTGCCGCATCATTCATTGGTGAATTACCAAAATAATACATAGGATGAAAACTTGCTACCTGGTAAATACCTTCATAACCTTTCTTTTTTAATAAATTTTCAGCATGTAAAACGAAATTGAGATAATCATCAAATCTATTAAAGGATTGGGGAAATATTAATAAGGTTGTTTCAATATGTTCATTCTCATCGAGCCGTTTACATTCACTTAAAAATGTATTTAAACATTCTGCAATTTCTTTATTAATTTCTACTGCATAATGAATCGTGTTTCGTTTTACTTCTTTGGCAGCAAACGGACAAAAATTACAACCAATAACTATATCGGTTATCCATTTTTTTGTCTGAATAATTACAAGTTCATTTTCTATATCCATTACTAATTGTAAGCTTTATTTATCGTTTTATTAATATTCAATTTAAATTTAGTTTATTTTCATTTCTTGGTGCCATCTTTGCAGTGGCAAACCGATCAAAAAGACAATAATTAATGTGCAATTGAAATAATTATGAATTCTAAACCATCTCCCAAAATTTTAATTACCAAAAAAGTAGATCTTTTCTTTACAGATCTGTATTCAGCATTTCAATTTACACTTCGGTTCTTTAAAGAAGTCTTTGTGCCTCCTTATGAATTTAAAGAAATTATTAAACAATGTTATGAAGTAGGGTATAAATCTCTTGGATTAATTACCTTAACCGGATTTATTACAGGGTTGGTATTTACCAAACAATCCCGGCCATCCCTATCAGAATTTGGTGCCCAATCATGGCTGCCTTCATTGGTGGCTATCGCAATTATAAGAGCTTTGGCACCATTGGTAACCGCATTGATCTGCGCAGGAAAAGTGGGCTCAAACATTGGCGCTGAATTGGGCTCCATGAAAGTGACAGAACAGATAGACGCAATGGAAGTTTCGGCGGTAAATCCCTTTAAATTTTTAGTAGTGAGCCGGGTATTGGCAACTACGCTGATGGTACCTTTATTAATGTTCTATACAGGTGGTGTAGCCATGTTGGGAGCTTTTTTAAATGTTCATCAAAATGAAATGACCAGTTTTATATCCTTCTTTCAGGCAGCCTTTGATAAAATTTCTTTTCTTGATATTTTTTCTTCTTTAGTAAAAAGTATTGTTTATGGATTTACCATTGGCATTGTAGGGTGTTACAAAGGATTTAATGCAACCAACGGCACCGAAGGAGTGGGTAAAGCGGCTAATTCTTCAGTAGTACTTTCCATGTTCCTGGTATTTATAGAAGAAATACTAATTGTACAATTAACCAATAGTTTCAGAACATAAATGGAAGTTGAAAATAAAAATAAGGAGCAGGAAGTCCCGGTGATCACTATCCGGGATTTGTATAAATCTTTTGGAGATAATCAGGTATTACAGGGAATTAATCTTGATGTTTTTTCCAAAGAAAATGTGGTTGTGCTTGGAAGATCAGGAACCGGTAAATCTGTGCTCATAAAAATAATATGTGGCTTATTAAAACCCGATAGTGGTTTGGTAAATGTTTTGGGAAATGAGGTGGATCTGCTGAAGGATAAACAATTGCGTGAATTACGCCTGAAGGTGGGATTTTCTTTTCAAAACAGCGCTTTATATGATAGTATGACCGTATGGGAAAACCTCGCTTTTCCTTTGGTACGAAACGCAAAACAATTGTCGAAACAAGAGGTAAATAAAGAGATTGAATCGGTACTGGATGATGTGGGATTATTGCAAACGATCAATCAAATGCCTTCTGAACTTTCCGGCGGGCAAAGAAAACGAATCGGAATTGCGCGTACCTTAATCCTGCGTCCGCAGATTATGCTGTATGATGAACCTACATCCGGGCTTGATCCCATTACCTGTATTGAGATTAATAACTTAATCAATTTGGTGAAGCATAAATTCGATACTACTTCTATCATCATTACGCACGACCTTACCTGTGCAAAAACTACCGGTGATAAAATTGCCATGTTGTATGACGGAAAGTTTATCAAGCAAGGTACTTTTGATGAAGTGTTTCAATCGGATGACGAAAGGATACAAAATTTTTATAAATATAATTTTATTAATTAGAGATGAAAGCTACCAGTAACAGAAGAGCAATAATTGTTGGGATATTTATATTCCTTGGGTTGGTAATTTTTATATTAACCATACTCAGTTTGGGCTCTCAAAAGAAAACATTTGAACGATCCATAACAGTCAAATCATTTTTTGATGATGTTAATGGATTGCAAAAAGGAAATAATGTCTGGTTTTCCGGAGTAAAAGTAGGAACGATAAGAAAAGTGACGATCACGGGAGACCGCCGTGTGGAAGTGGATATGAACATTGAAGAGCATTCGCAACAGTTTATTCGTAAAGATGCCAAAGCAAAGATTAGTACAGATGGATTGATAGGAAATAAAATTATTCAAATTTATGGGGGCACTTCAAAATCAGGAGAGATAGAATCCGGAGATTTATTGGGAACAGAAAAATTATTAAGTACTGATGAGATGATGAGTACACTTTCAAAAAATAATGATAATCTTTATGCCATTACCAACAACTTTAAAGAAATCAGCAGCCGCCTTGTTGATGGCAAAGGTTCTATAGGAAAATTACTTACAGATGAAACAATGGTGAACCAGATAAATGCCACAACAGTGACTCTAAAAAGAGCGTCAATAAATCTTGAAAAACTTACTGCTAATGTAGCTGCATACACATCTAAGCTAAACGATAAAGGCACTTTGGCAAATGATCTTGTCACTGATACAGTTGTTTTCAATAAATTAAGATCCACTGTATCTCAACTCCAGGAAGTAGCTACCACATCTAAAGAAGTTATCAATAATTTGAATACTGCCGGCAATTCCATAAACAACGGATTGAATAATAAAAACGCCCCAATCGGAATGTTATTAAATGATGAAAAATCCGGAGCCAATATTAAGATCATTCTTAAAAATTTGCAAAGCAGCAGTAAAAAACTGGATGATGATCTGGAAGCCCTGCAACATAATTTTTTATTGCGTGGTTTTTTCAGAAAGAAAGCAAAGAACCAGCCAGCCCAAACAGATACAACTAAAGACTAAATTTTTACCCAAAAACAAATTAAAAGATAATTTTCAATTTATTGGCATGATAATTTGAATGTAATATTTACATCTTATTGTAAAATAATTAATATTGATTTCAATCAATTTGATTACGAATTTTCATTCAAACTTTTCATTTGAATACACGTTTAAAATACTTTCTTAAAGGAGTTGTCATTTTTGTGGGAGTATTATTGGTATTATATCTTGCCCTGTTTACCTATGTTTCTACTCACAAAAAAGCAATCATCAAACAGGTAACAGAAGAAGTAGGGAAAGAACTAAATGGAAACGTTTCTATTGGGGATGTTGACTTAAGTTTTTTCAGTACATTTCCCAACATATCGGTTTTTCTGCATAAAGTGGTAATTACAGATTCACTTTTTGCCCAACATCATCATGCTTTTTTTACCGGTGATAGGGTTTTTGTGAAGTTGAGTATCTCAAAACTCATAAAAAAGGAATCAGCAATAAACGGCTTCAAAATAGAAAATGCCGCTATTTACTTATATACTGACAGCACTGGTTATACCAATGGATATTTATTTAAACAAAAAAAAGAATCGACATCCGGTAAAATAAAATCTGCTGAAAACAATATATTAAAATCAATCATTCTTAAAAATGTTCAATTCACTATTAATGATAAAAAGAATGGGAAACTGCATGATATAGCTATCAAAAATTTGAATTTAAAACTGAATGATTTGGATTCGGCTTTATTGATTTCCGCGAAGGCAGATTTGCTTATACATAACCTTGCATTTAAGGTGGGTACTGGTAGTTTTGTACAAGAAAAAACATTCGAAGGAAATTTTCATCTTAGAATTGATAAGAAATTACAACAATTACAATTTGACAGTATTGATATTAAAATTGCAAAGCATCCTTTCAATCTTAGCGGTCGATTTGATCTTGAAGGGCCAGATCCTCAAATGGAGTTAAAAATTCATACCAGGGATATTTTGTATTCTTTTGCCAAAACTTTATTGACACCTAAAATTGATAAGGCATTATCTATTGTTGATATTGATAAGGAATTAGATGCTAACGTTATTATCACTGGCCCTTTAAAACGCGGAGAACCCCTGATAATAGCTAACTGGAAAGTGAAAAATTCTCATTTGACCAATCCTTTTTTTGATTTTGATGAGGCTACATTTTCAGGATATTTTACCAACGAAGTGATAAAGGGTGCTGCCAGGGGGGATAAAAATTCTAAAATCAATCTCAATCATTTTTCTGCAAAATGGAATGGCCTTACGGTTACCTCAAACAATATTGAAATTTTAAATTTATATCAGCCATTACTCACGTGTGACTTTCAATCTAACTTTCCACTTGCGACAATAAATAATCTTTTAGGAAGCAATAATATTAAATTAAGAAGTGGAAATGGCGCTATCAACCTGACTTATAAAGGGCCCTTAGAAAAAATTGACAATACCAATTCTTTTGTGAACGGAGTTATTACATTCAGCAATGGTAATGTATTATACGCACCAAGAAATGTGGAAATGAAAAACATCAATGGGAGATTAATTATTAAAAACTCAGATGTTTTGGTAGAAAATTTGCAATGCGTGGTATTAAATAATAAATTAGTTATGGATGGCCGCGCCAATAACCTGATTACCTTAATGAATACTGAACCCAACAAGGTAAATATTGAATGGAATATTTATTCGCCATCATTAAATTTATCTCCGTTCACTTATTTATTAAAAACGCGGAAAACAATTTCTGACTATACTTCAGGTAAAAGAAAACTGAGTAAAATTGCCGGGAAAATTGATGCGGCTTTAGACCAGGGAAGTATAAACGTAAATCTTAAAGCCGATAAATTACAATACAAAAAATTTGAAGCAACGGATGCCGTGGCCAATATTTCTTTATTGCAGGATAGGTATATTTTAAATAAAGTAAGTATGAAGCAAGGAGGCGGCAGTATTGACATTAGCGGTTCTTTAGTAAACCGGAAGAGTAATTTTCATGAAGCAATTATCGATGCTACATTAACCGATGTAGATGTAAATAAAATATTTTCTGCCTTCAATAATTTTGGCCAAACTGGCATTGAAGCGCCAAATATAGAAGGAAAACTTTCCGCAAAAGTGAAAGCCTCTCTCGGGCTGGATGATAATGGAATTGTATATCCTACCAGTATTGCAAGCACGGTTGATTTTTCATTAATAAATGGCGCGCTCATTAACTTTGAGCCAATAAAAAAATTGCAAAATTTATTATTCAAAAACAGGGATTTTGAAAATATAAAATTTGCTGAATTGAAAGACAGGTTAGATATCTACAACCAGGAAATAAAAATCAACCGCATGGAAATAGAATCCAGTGTGTTATCAATATTTGTAGAAGGCATTTACAGCATGAAAGGAAATACCGATATCAGCATACAGGTACCTTTGAGTAATCTTAAGAAAAGAGACGGGAATTATAAACCCAAAAATACCGGTATTAATAAAGATCCGGGCACATCATTATATTTCAGAGGCCGTACTGGTTCAGATGGAAATGTCCAGTTCAAAGCCGATCTTTTTAATAAATTTGGAAAGGAAAAAAGAAAAGAAAAGGGAAAAGTTAATTAAAATAGCAAAACCCAAATTTTATTTTATTTTTGAACAAATCATTTTATGAAAAAAAGATCATTAATTCATTTGCTTATTTTCTCTTTGATCATGGTTGGTTGCCAGCAAAGCCAGGGGCAAAAACCTGAAAACTGGACTGCCGGTCAATTGATAGAACCTGCTGCATTGGCAAAAACACTTCAATCGAATAAAGATTTACCGGTAATAATAAGTGTGGGCCCCGGAGCTATTATACCTCATTCTATTGATATTGGTATGGTAGAAGATGAAAAAAATTTGGATAAATTCAAAGAGGAATTAAATAAATTACCTAAATCAACAAATATAGTTGTGTATTGCGGATGTTGCCCTTTTGAGCATTGTCCCAATGTGCGCCCTGCTATTGCTGAGTTGAAAAAAATGAAATTCACTAATTATCATTTGTTGAATTTACCGCACAATATTAGAACCGATTGGATATCGAAAGGGTATCCTGAAATAAAGTAATTCCATTGTCATACTTTTTCTATGAGCCTGGTATTTTTACCAGATGCTTTTTGCTGTGCCTGTTTTAATGGCCCATAGGGTCATGTTTTCATGTAAGGCAAATTTACTGTAAAGTATTTTTCAACATTTTCTATAACATCAGTTTCGCAATAATGCTTCTGTTTAAATTGTGTAAATAAATAATTGTTCCAACCAATTATTTTTCTTATTTTAACAAAACATTAAAGCTTGATATGATGAAAAAATTATTTTTTTGTTCAATTGTGTTTGTTGCAATAAGCTGCAACACAACACCGGTGAAGGAAACACCCAATATGCCCGGCACATATTTTATGAATTCTCAAACTCTTAATGACGGTGTAAAGGATACGAAATATACTGATCTTAAGCAATTGAAAATTTATACGGATAGTTTCGTAATGTACACACAGGTAAATCCTGCTGATTCTGTTTCTGCCTTTGGCGTTGGTACTTATACTGCGGATACGGGAACTGTAACTGAAAATATAATTTATGCCGGGAGCGATACAAGCTTTAATGCTACGCCTCAGAGTTTTAAATTAAATATTACAAATACACCGGAAGGATATGAACAGGTGATTCTGGAAATTGTTTCTGGTTCCATAAAATATAAGCTCACCGAGGTTTATCAAAAAGTTGGCAACACGTCCAAAAGCCCATTAGACGGTATTTGGAAAGAAATAAATTCTTATACTGTCAATGGAAAAGATACAATTAAGAATGAGAGAACCCAATATAAAGCGTTTTATTCTGGCTACTTTATGTTTGGTCATACGTTTGTGGATTCCGCTTCTAAAAAACATACTGGTGTCGGGTTTGGGACTTTTGTAATGAATGGAAATAATGAAATGAAAGAAACGGATCTTAATTCAACATACGCCATAATTGCAGGCCAGTCTTTTAATGTAAATATTGAAATGGATGGCAATGATAATTATAAGCAAACAATTAATTATCCGGATGGATCAAAAAGTGTTGAATTTTATGAACGATTGAAAAAATAATTGGTTTTTCTTTTCACAATACTTATTTGCCCGATATCTGGGATATTTATAAGTAAATAATCAAATGCCGGAATCATTTTATAGGCAATTTTTATTTTTCTTAACCTCGATTCTCTTATTTTTAAGATTCAATAGACATAAACAGATGAAAAATCTTTTTCTTATTATCGCAATATTATACGGGGTTTCCTGTTTCGCACAGGGCGATGATTACCAGGATACACGGAGAAAAAATGAATCTTTTTTAAGATTGCAGCCAAAAGAAGTACGTGCGGATGTTGCCAATTTTGCCTTGTCAGGAATTAGCGAAAGTGTGGGGGCATTGCCCCTGCAGAAAATTCCCTATACGTTTATCAGTAAAGATTCTATGGCTTTTGAGGGCGATGGAATAAAAGCAACAATAAAAATTTCTCCCTTCGATCCGGCAAAACATAAATTGAATTATGATGAGAAACATTTGATAAGAATTGACCGGAAAACATATTATGGCGGTTATGGAAGTATGCCTAAAACTTTTATCAGCAATGTAACGATGACAATAGGAAATGATACAGTTCTTATTCCTCCGGTGGCTTATTCAGATTTATATAATTTGAATTTAACCTATAATGATAAAGGTGTAAAACGCACTACCAACGCTATTTATAAATCAAAAGACGATCATCGGATTTATTTATATCTTTTTAGTAAAGATAATACCGGTAGTTATGAAGTAACCTGGATTATCCAGGATCATAAATATTTACGCCGCGTTTTGGATTATGGATTTATGTAAGATTTTGTAACTGCAGATCACTCATTAACAAGGCAGGTAGCTTTTAAAATATATTATCTACCCCATCAAATAGGCCAATCCATTATTAACAGGCTCACATAAATCCAGTACTTTTTTTTGCCTGAATAAATTTTCAATAATATCCCGTGCTTCTTTATAATCATCGTGTATGGGACAAGGATGACTTGATGAACATTTACTTAAACCTAAACCCGCAAGCCTTAAAAATTTGCTTGCCGTCAATGGCTTCTACAATATTAATGATGGGTTGCTTTTGTTGTTCTTTGGAAATATAAAAGCCACCGGACGGGCCTTTCAAGCTTTTTATTACATTTTGTTTTACCAGGGTTTGTAATATTTTTCCTACAGTATGTTCATTGGCATTTATAAATTCTGAAATTTCTTTTATGCCGGCATTTTCTTCTGTGTCAAATTTTGAACTAAGATAAATTACAGCTTTTATAGCGGTTTTGCAGGTATTGCTCAGCATAATTATTGATTTAAAAATTGGAGTCCTTTATCAGATATCAATTGTGAATTCCATGGCGGATCAAAGGTAACTTTTACCCCGATTTCAAAATCAGGAAATGCTTGTTCCAGTGCACTGGTTACTCCATTTGAAATAGATTCGCCCATGGGGCAAAATTGCGTGGTAAGCGTCATTGAGCCATAAATTTTCTTTTCGGCTTCATCAAAATCAATTTGGTAAATCAATCCGAGATCAACAACATTTAATCCTATTTCCGGATCAATAACATTTTTCAGCGCATCAATTGCAAGGATGATTTTTTCATTATCATTGGTAATAATATTCATATTTTTTTGGGTTTATGCATTACCATTTTAAAAACATTTCCATTGTACAAGATGGCAGAAATTACAAGGAGTAAAGCGGCAAATTGCATAAGAAATTCATTAGCAAGAAGAATACCCGAACTAAATAAAACAAACCCTGCAAGATAGGATATAACCATCAATACAAATATTTTATTATTAAACAATTCTCTTGGATTGGGGGTTTTGCCCAATCCTGCTTTACTATGGTAGGTTTTGTTCCAGAGTATAAACGGAAGTGTTTTAAAAGTCATGCCGAAAATAATAGCAGTGATCCATCCAAAGAAAATGCAGAATCCATAAGTCAATATTAAACCCGGATCATCAACTGAAAATAATAGTAATACAATTAAGATCAGTAAGAAAATCAATGGCAGTAGCATCATCAAAACTGATAGCAATGAAATCTTGAGTTGATCATCTACTTTTCTTCTAAGCCTTTCCTGGTAAGCTTTATAACAATAATACCCGAACATCAATAAAGAAATCAAAATGGTTGCTACCGGCAAAAAAAACAATTCTTTTATATCGGTATATAAAAAACAAATGATAAATGTGATCAATCCGACATTGATCAAAGCGTAAATCCACCACAGGAGTTTTTCATTGTGGTATTTTGAAATCAGGAATAATGGAATTAAGCGGGAACCAACACCGATTACCAGTAGCAGAAACCAGCCGATAATTCCCAAATGTGCATGAAGCGGCAGATAGGCTAAAGAATCTTTTGATAAA
>DATCMY010000307.1:0-5613 GCA_036565505.1 Hanamia sp. | reverse complement strand
GTCTATGCTTAAACATTCTGCCGTAAGGCTCAAGGCTATCACTTCTATGTCTGCAAATCCGAGTCTTGTCCCCCATCTTAAATAGTTGCCATTTTTATTTATTTCATCGTCAAGAATATCTTTTATTACTCCAAGAATTTTGTCGAAATTTATTTTGATGTTGTGCATGTTATTTTAGTGAGTTTGGTTACTAACTAAGACAACTGCACCTCATCTTTTGTCCTATTTTTTTAAAAATTAACTCCGTCAACGGGTTAGAAGATTCATTTTTCAGTTAATTTTGGATTAAACATTGATCTTTCGCATTAGACACTGAAAAAAAATAAAGTAAGGCATGGAAAAAGGAAAAACGTTAAAAGACATTGCCAGAAAATTAAACATGTCTGTTTCCACTGTTTCAAAAGCTCTTAATAAGGACACTTCCATTAGTACACTAACCAAAGAAAGAGTGCGAGAGCAAGCAAAGGAATGGAATTATATACCCAATGAATTGGCCCGTCATTTTAAATTGAATAAAAGTTTTACAATTGGATTGATCATACCTGATCTGCTCGACCAATTTTATGTATTGGCAATAAACGGGATTGAAGAGATTGCAGAAAATGAAAATTATAATATTATTCTAACTCAATCCCATGAGGATATTATAAAAGAAGAAAAAATAGTGAGTATTATGATTAAAAACCGTGTCGACGGTGTAATAGTGGCGATTACAAAAAATACTGTGGATATGGCATTTTTAGAGAAATTGAAATCAGCTGGGATTCCAGTAATGGGTATTGTTAGAGAACCACAAAATCATTCTTTTAATTATGTTTCGGTAAATAACAAAGATGGTGCATTTAAAGCAACTGATTTTTTAATTAAAAAAGGACATTCCAGAGTAGCACATATAATGGGGCCCACAACTTTACAGATATCGAAGGTTCGTTTTGAAGGATATAAAGATGCGCTACAAAAAAATAAAATTCCCTTAGACATGAAATTAGTGAAGGCGGTTGATTTTACTAAAGAACAGACAGCAATAGCAATGCAGGAATTAATGAAATTAAAATCACCTCCCACAGCAATCTTTACTTTCAAAAATTATATTACGTTAGATGCTATCGGATTTTTAAAAAGGAAATATCCCGATAAATTAGATTTGATTGATTTTACTGATTTCGGAAATCTTCCCTTATTTGATTATCTTGATCATAAACCAATAGCTTCAATTGAAGAAGATTTTTATGAAGTGGGTAAACAAGCTACCCGATTACTTTTTCAAATGATTAATGAAGAAAATGTTATACAAAAAGAAGACTATGGAAAAATAGAAATTCCTTGCAAATTGATCATTCATAAATAACATTATTCTAACGATACTACTTTTCCTGTCTTAACAGATTCGTCACATGCGAAAGCAATCCGCAAGCTATTTACTGCGTCACAGGTATGTTTAGTAAGATCAATATCTTCCTGAATGGCTTTTTGAAAAAACTGATGTTCCCGGTTACATAAGCCTGGTGGTCCGGTTCATCCTCTATATTAATCCATGTATCTTGCTTTAAAAATTCATTATTCTTTATCCATTTCTGCATAATGCTATTGCTGCTTACTCTTGCTTTCCTAAAAAACCTTCTATCAAAAAAGATATTGAAGAATCCAATCCTGCTCTTATAAAACAACTCAATCAGCCAAAATTAATCGCCGCTTAAACCTAACTCAGGTTAATAACATCTTAATTATATTCCCGAAAGAAGAAATCGGATTTAGGCTCATCGGTAAAAGCGAGCCAATTGCAATTGATGTGATGAATTCCCGCCAGTTAAAGTCATCTTTTCTCCTTTTCCTGGTATTTTTATAAGTAAAAATTTTATGATTTAAGTTATTAAAGTTCGGTTGATCAGTTTTGAACATGTTTTTTAGGGCATAAAAGATAAATGAGTTACAAAGAATCTTTATGGAACTTTTGCATTCCAAACTGCATGAGAGGTGATCTTAAATGAAGCCCCTTCTTCGAAATCATACACGTAACCCTGGGTATAGCTTTTAGGTACAGCGGCGGTACGTATTACCATATTTCCGCCCTTAAAACCACTTATAAAAGATATAGGACCGCAAAAGACTTTAGTTAAATTACCCTCCTTCTCAACATGGTCAATTGTATAACTGGCATCGCGTTCTTCATTGGTTTCAATAATTATTTGTTGGCCATTCAGGCTGCTATCCATTGGTAATTTCGAGTCCACAAGTAACCAACCTTTACCATCAAGCTCCTTATCCATTTTTACAACTTTACCGGTAATTATACCTGTAGACTTTAGTTCCATATTGTCATATTTAAGTTCCGAACCATTTATTAATATTCCCTTATTAACCTTACCGTCTTTTTCTTCAAGGTAACCGATAGTTCCGGTCATTGAAATACCATTAGGTAAACGCATCAGTTGCTGAGAAGTTGGGTTATACAACAGATAGTCAATATGGCCATCAATCTTTTCTACCTTAATAGCCACCTGCGCCCCAGTACCATCATCCATACGCATTACGGATTTAATGAAAGGTTTATTGCGATATGGTTCAAAGACAGAAACGAATGTACTGTTCAGATCTGTTCCAGCACGATGTATCAATACATAGCCAAGACTCTTTGGATTACCGGGCTTGTTTTGCGGCGGATCGCCATCCGCCAGGGCTACATCCTGGGATTGACTTAATGCATACATCCGCAGATGAACATCGTCTTTCTCTGTTAAACCACGGTACCCTGTTTCTGCCTTCCAATCCAGCATGAATTGTCCCGGCGGGTTTTCGTCTTTCCGGACATTGTATAGAAAAGAATATCCAACCGGAAAGTTTTTTGCCGCGATACCTTTGGGGATTTGCTCTCCTGCATAGGTTCCTGTTTTCTGAATCTCCAATTTCAACCCATTAGTGGCAATCATGCCCGGAGGGCCATGGAAGCTATACACATGGTCATATCCTCCTACTACGCGGAAGATATCCACGACGTATGCATTGCTGTCGCTACTGCTCTCACCGCTTCCGCCAATCAGAAGCATGGTGCGGCTGTAGTCTTTTACTTCGGGATACGCTTGCTTCCCGTCCAGTTCAAATACGCCAAAACCTTTCAGCTGTTTGAATAGCTGGGTGTGCCCACCCCAGATTTCTTTCTGCGGATGCTTGTTGACAAATACTAAGTTGTGTGAAAGGGTACTGCCTGTCCATTCAGTATTACTGGGAATGTTGGTTGCAAACTCTGGATACCCATGATCCGGTGCCAGCCAGTGTCCGAAGGCGAACAAGTCAAAGTTAAGCAGATCTGGATGGGCATGCATCTTTGTGCGTCCGTAATTAGTAGCCAGGGCAATACCTGATGAACCTGTACGGGATTCAAGCAATGCCAAGCCGAATCCACTCATGAGGTGACCGCCTTCTGGGCGGGGGCCTGCTTTCTCACCAATTCGTTGGATTTCATGATTGAGGGATTCCGGATTTTCAGAATAGATATCAAGCCCAAGCCCATGGGCTGAATTACCGTTAGCTCGATAGGCTGCAATGGCAATTTCCGGATCCCGGGTATATCTATAACCAATAGCCATAAATTGGGGGTCTGCCTGTCTACTCACCATTCCTGTAGAACCAGCATCGCCCATATTTGGAGTGGCTATACCCAATGCGGCCATGCGGTAAGCAACCAAAAATGCTGCCCTAAATTGTGGAAAATCCCGGAAAATATTGTGTTGAGTATAACTGGGGCAATCCTGAAGGAGAACCGCAACTTTCGTAATTTGATGCCCCCAAATAAATGCATAACCAGGTGCCCCCTCGTCAGAAGTACCATCATGGTCAAAATGATTGAGCATCAACCCCGGAATAGCTCCTCCATCCGGTGCAAATAACCAATCCAACCATTGAGTAGTTTGTGGAATTGTATTCAGGGCAATAGCACACGTAGCAACCGTAAGTTGGTGCATCCCCTGGTTTCCACGAATTTGTAGGGAAAGTACTGCTTCAAAAGCGGTCTTCAATATCCCATCATCAACATTTGCAACAAAAAACGCACGGGTACCTTTTGGTTTAGGCAATTCATATTTTTTTGATTGTTGTTTCAAGAATATGTAAAGTGCCGGATCGTCCTGTGTACCACTTAAAATCTTATCATAAGAGTCTGCAAACATTTGAACCACACCTGTTTCCCAAATTGATCCCTCAATTTTACCCAGCTTACTTCCACCATCCGAATGGTACCATCCGCGGTCAGCATAGGGTTTCCAATCCATAGCCGGGTATACATCAGCAATACGATCTAATAGAATAGCAGCTTTATGGGCATAACGTTTATCACCGGTATAAAGAAATGCGTCAGCAAGGGTGGCTAATCCATTATTGATGTATTCCCAATATTTCCAGGTATAATATCCTATGAACTTGTAAGCGCGGCCATTCGTAGCAACATATCCAAAGCCATCATCCACACCAAACTTGTGCAGAGGGTCTTTCGGGTCCGGGTGATCAGTGTTAAATAATAAGCTCGTGTCGCCTTTAGCAGGATTGAACAATCCATGCTCATCAATGGCACTTCTGTAATATTTACCAAAATCATTTGTCGGGAAGACCGACTTACATGAAGGACATGTCAGTTTCCAGGGTTTATTTTCAAAGTCAAGATCGTATGGATAATTTCCATATTTAAAAATTTTATTTCCACAGACAAGGCATCCAAGAAATTTTGGCCCTGAACTTAATCCATCATATGTCACATCAATGGTCCTCGGAAGATTCTGCCCCGGAACCATGCTCCATAATTCTTCATCGCTTTTGAGGAGCCAGGGGTTTGCTTTTATGACGGCTGCATCCAGCTGCTGCCGTGCCCATTTATATTTTTTGCAATTGTTTCTAAGATTGGTAATCCGTTCCGCTGTATAATGGCCGCCATAGATCCTGGTGGCAAATACTGATTCATTAAATGAACCAATAAATAGGAACATAAATAGTAATGGTGATATACCGCTTTTTTTAACCATTGTTTAGATTTTATAATATTCGTTTGGTTTTATAATCAATTAAGGAGTCTACGATTTTGCACAAATAAGGTATAGCGTAAGGGCAGGTCATATTGATGCTCAGGGAATGTATGAAATCGCACTTTTTTATCATTTTTTTGCAAAGTGAATCCCGGGTCATCTTCTAATTCCAAAACATTTCCATGTATCGCCAAAACGGGGCAAAAACGCGTTCCTCCATCCGAAAAGTCTAATCGTACATAATCTACTCCAGGAGCTTCTCTATCCAATTGCAAACGCCACTTTCCATTTGCACTATCCATTGACTTCACTTGTCCTGAAAGCACTGATCCCGATTGGTATTTCCATCCAACGGACGAGGTAACTACCACTTCGCTATCACTCAACATAATGCTGTCTTCAACCAAAGTCCCATTTAATCTATAGCGTACTACTATAACTTCTCCATTCATCTGCACCGATTTTATCCATGGATCATTTCTGAAAGGTTCATGGATGGCTATAAATGTAGATGAACCGCCTGAATGGCGCTGCATGATTCCATTACTCATATAATCATCCAGCTTATTGTCATCCTCATTTGCCAGTCGTATGGATGGTGAAC
>DATCMY010000306.1:0-5991 GCA_036565505.1 Hanamia sp. | reverse complement strand
GGCCTTTAAATTATTAGGATACCATCACAAAGTTTCTTTTCATGCTACGGATGAAAAAGAAGAAAAATTTATCAGCAGCTATTTTGGCGAATCACTTAATGTGTTCACTGCCGGCAATTTCCCAAATAAAATAAAGGCTTTAGAAATAGCCCAAAAAGAACCCGGATTTTTAAAAATGATCACCATCGCACTCATCAGCCCGATAAAAAATATTTTACTGAAGGAAGATAGCGGTCGGCACCGCAGGTCAGACCGCGGCTGGTCAATAAGGTCAGAGCACAACAAAACTTCCTATATACACGTGTCATTTATAATTTATTTGCACGTGTTAAACAATTTTCATAAATTAGCTTTCAATTAATTAACTATGAATACGAAACTCACTTTAACCATTGAAGAAAGCGTTATCAATAAAGCAAAAGAATATGCTAAGAGCAAAGGAGATAGCCTCTCCGGCATTGTTGAAAATTATTTGAAAGCGGTAACAAAAAATTCTTCATTAAATAAAAATGTCGAATTAACACCTTTGGTTAAGTCATTAAAGGGTTCTTTTAAAGCGCCTGTTGATTTTGATTATAAAAAAGAGTTGCAAAATGAATTGTCAAAAAAATACAATTTTTAATGGATAAAATTCTGATAGATACAGATGTGATCCTTGACTTCTTTTTTGATCGAAAACCCTTCTCAGATGATGCAGCCATGATTTTAAGTTGGTGTGAAATGAAGAAAATCCAGGGGTTTGTTACACCCGTCATTATAAGTAATAGCTATTATTTATTAAAAAAAAATGCAACACACGCGAAGGTTATTGAAAAACTAAAAAAACTAATCTCAATTGTTGATATCCTGTTAATGGATAAGGAAGTAGTGATAAATGCTCTAAATTCCGGATTCCCGGATTTTGAGGATGCCTTACAAAATTTTTCTGCTATAAGAAGTAAAAAAATTGATTTGATAATAACACGTAATTTAAAAGATTATAATAAAAGTGATTTAGTAGTTTTTACCCCGGAAGCTTATTTAAAAAATATAATTCCTATTAATTAGCGGTCGGCACCGAAGGTCAGGCCGCAGTTGAAGGTTGATATCGGTCGGCACCGCAGGTCAGACCGTGGGCTATTCAGCAAAAACCCAATTCGTGTAATTCGTAAAAAAATCGTGTTAACCCCTTTCTCCTTCGTCCCCCATTGCGCCTTAGCGTACTTGTGGTAAATAAAAAATGACTAAAATCTTCATCACCATACCCTGGTTCCTTCCCGCTTATAGAGCAGGAGGCCCCGTGCAATCCATTGCCAACCTGGTAAAGGAATACCATGAAGGAGTGGAGTACTTTATTTTTTGCGGCGATACCGATTTAAATGGGGCCGAATTGGAAAATATTACCACAGGAAAATGGATAAAGTTTAATGAACATACCCTTGTCTGGTATTCAGAACCAAAAACAGCCAGTGATACCCTCGTAAAGCAGGTAGAAAAAATAAAACCGGATGTTCTCTTCATGGTAGGTATGTTTTCATGGCATTATAATATGGTACCGTTGTTATTTTGCAAAGCGCCAAAAAAAATCTTATCAACACGCGGCATGCTCCATCCCGGTGCGCTGTCGCAAAAAAAATGGAAAAAGAAAATTTACCTGCAGGCCTTTAAATTATTAGGATACCATCACAAAGTTTCTTTTCATGCTACCGATGAAGAAGAAGAAAAATTCATCAGTACCTATTTTGGTGAATCGCTTAATGTGTTCACTGCCGGGAATTTTCCTAATAAAATAAAGGCTTTAGAAATAGCCCAAAAAGAACCCGGCTTTTTAAAAATGATAACCATTGCGCTCATCAGCCCGATAAAAAATATTTTACTGGTATTACAGGCATTGGAAAAATTGGAAGCCAATATTCAGTACGACATTTATGGCCCTGTAAAAGAAGAAGAATATTGGGATTTATGTAAAGAAAAAATAAAATCTCTGCCTGTAAATATCCGGGTTAATTATCATAAAGAGATAGAACCACAAAGGGTACAGGATGTTTTATCAACAGCTCATGTATTTATTTTACCGAGCAAAAGTGAAAATTTTGGTCATGCCATCTATGAAGCGCTTTCAGCAGGAAGGCCTGTGATTACCAGCAACCACACACCCTGGAATCATTTGCAGGAATCCAATGCAGGGATCAATGTATCCATTGATGATAACGATCAATTATCAGAAGCCATTATGTTTTTTGCTTCCATGGATATGGAAACCCTTCAACAATGGCAGCAGGGCGCTACCATCTATGCAGGTAAAGCAATAGATGTGGAGGTAATCAGGGATGAGTATACGAAAATGTTTTCAACCTTCAACCTTGAACTTTGAACCATCAACCATCAACCATCAACCTTCAACCATCAACCTTGAACCATCAACCATCAACCTTGAACCATCAACCATCAACCTTCAACCTTGAACCATCATAAACCTTTTAACCTCACAACGTATCTCTTAAAATTCGCAGGAATTTTTTGCATTTGCTATTTTGGCACATTGGCCATGATTGGTCTTGCTGCTCCCGGTGGCCATTACAGTCCTTTCATAGCAAAATACCTCGATTATGTAAGCTGGATAAAAATTTCTTTGATGCAGGCAACGGCATTTTTTTTATCTTTTTTTCATATCAGCACTCAAACTGAACCGGGCTTTTACATCAGGATCATCGGTGGCAGAGGCGTGATCATTGCCATGAGTTGCGTGGGGTATGGAGTATATAGTTTTTGGATAGCCTTTGTAGCAGCCAATAAAGGGAAATGGTTGAAGAAAACTATTTGGATATTAGTGGGAGTATTGGCGCTCTGGTTCATTAATGCCATCCGGATAACTTTATTTCTCACGGCGATTAATAAAGGCTGGCCTATGCCTCTGGGGATTGATCATCATACCTGGTTCAATATATTTGCATACTTATTGATATTTTTTATGATTTGGTTATATGATAGATCGCTTAAGAAAGATGGGAAGAAAATAGATTTGAAAAAAAATAATTCAGGAATTTAATGGGAACCAACCTTGCAAAATATAATAATTCTTGGTATAACCCGGGTTCGCCTTTAAAACGTTTATGCTGGTATGTTACCAGCCTCGTCTTCTTCAAAAATTCCTTTTTCCCCTTTTATAAATTCAAGGTTTTCCTGTTACGGTTATTCGGGGCAAAAACCGGGAAAAATATAGTCATCAAACCCAACGTAAATATTAAATACCCCTGGTTTTTAGAGATCGGTGACAATGCATGGATTGGTGAAAAAGTATGGATCGATAATTTGGGAAAAGTTTCAATAGGCAATAACGTTTGTTTATCACAGGGTTGCCTCTTATTATCTGGCAACCACGATTATACAAAAACCACTTTCGATCTTTTTGTAAAAGATATCATTCTTGAAGAGGGTGTTTGGATTGGGGCAGGAGCAATAGTTTGCGGAGGAGTAATTTGTAAAGATCATTCGGTGTTATCGGTAGGTTCCGTAGCCAATGATAACCTGGATGCTATGAGTATTTACGCCGGCAATCCGGCTTTAAAAATCAGGGAAAGAAAATTTAAAACAGATTTTTAGAATTAGAAAATGAGCCTGTTATTAATAAAAAAAATTGCTATTTTAAATAATCTATATTTTTTGATAAATATCAAATGCGGATACTACGCGAGGAATTAATGCGTTATTACTCAATAAATACGTAAGTTTTCTATTCAAGAAACAGGAATTGAAAAGATTTGAATGACCATGCGCCGGAATTGCAATTGTCTTTTTTTCAATAAATTAATTTAGTATCAGGATGAAAAACTATCTTCATCAAATATTATTAATGCCAATAATTATGAAAGTTGAAAAATAAGTATTTTCTTTATATCTAATCTTGCTCATGAAGGTAACTATCATCACTGTAACGCTAAATTCTGAAAAGTATCTATCCGACTGTATTGCCTCTGTGAGGCAACAGAGCCATCGCGATATTGAGCACATTATTATTGACGGAAAATCCACTGACGGTACATTAAAAATTATCCGCGACAATTCAGCCTATATCACTAACTGGATCTCTGAAACCGATCGTGGTATGTATGATGCCATTAATAAAGGCATGAAAATGGCCACCGGTGATATCATAGGAATTTTAAACAGCGATGACATGCTGGCTTCCCCTGATGTGATCAGGAATATTGCAGAATGTTTTAAAAACAGTAAAACAGATGCGGTTTACGGTGACCTCGTATTTGTAGATCCCGCCGACACAAAAAAAATTACCCGTTTCTGGAAAGGGATTTCTTATAAGCGTTACCGGTTTAAATATGGCTGGATGCCGGCACATCCAACTTTTTATATAAGGCGCGGTTTAATCCAACAATATGGTTTGTATGAAAATCATTATTTTACTTCAGCCGATTATGAATTTATGGCCCGCTACCTTTTCAGGCATAAGGTAAGCGCTACCTATCTCGAACAAATGGTGGTTAAAATGCGTACCGGGGGCGCCAGCAATGGTAATTTAATGAGAAGATTGCGTGCCAACCGCCGTGATTACCTTGCCATGAAAAAGAACCATATTCCTTTTTCATTTTTTGTTTCTATTTTAAAACCTCTGGGCAAAATCCGCCAATACCATAAGGCATTCCTTAAAAAAGCAGTTATCGAATATCCACAGCATAGTAAACCTACAATTATCTACTTACCTTCGGACGGAAAAACGGTAAGTGCTCATGTTGAAGTTCTTCAATAATAAAATAATAATTCCTGACTACCCGGGGTTTTCCTGGTTGGCCCAGGATATACATTCCCATATTTTACCGGGTATTGATGATGGATCGCCTGATGTGGAAACTTCACTTCAGTTGTTGCGGTCACTCTCCGGTGCGGGCATTCATAAATTCATTTGTACCCCGCATATCATTGGCGATATGTACCGTAATACGCCTGAAACAATTAATAACGCATTAGCGATTCTTAAACAAGCCTGTTTGCAAAACGGAATGCAAATAGAATTAAATGCGGCGGCAGAATATATGCTGGACGATTATTTTATGGAATTGCTGCGGCAAAAAAAGCCCCTGCTTACGCTGACAAAAAACTACCTGCTCACAGAACTCTCGTATGCCGCCTCTCCCAATAATTTGGAAAAAATTTCCTTTGAGATCAATACGGCTAATTATCAACCTTTGATGGCACACCCCGAAAGGTATCATTACTATCATAAAAATTATGATGCCTATTATCGCCTGAAAGAATTGGGTTTTATGCTCCAGGTTAATCTCCTTTCCCTCACAGGGTATTATGGAAAAAATGTGGCCAAGGCAGCCAAATTCATTCTTAAAAATAACCTCGCCGATTTTGTAGGCACCGATCTCCATCATTTCAATCATTTGCAGGTATTAACCGATGTAAAATCAATAGAATTATTTGAAAAACACCTGGGAAACAGGATCTATAATGAGTTTTAAATAAGTTTTGCCTCTACTCTTAGCTAGCTATCAAAATTAATATCCCCGCAAATCAGCATAGCGTTTCGGTGGCGTTGGCCGGACAAACGAGGGTTGTCCTTGAATTTTTTGTTTCTTTTTTGTTCAAGCAAAAAAGAAAGGAATAAAACAAGTATTATCCCATTCAGCAAAAGTCTCGGTGGCGTTGGCCCTGACAAACGTTCTAAGTCCTGAACGCTTTCATGAAGTTGCCCCTATTTTTCTTGAATACTTTCCAAATTAAAATTCCTGCTAATCAGCATAGCGTTTCGGTGGCGTTGGCCGGACAAACGCGCGGAGCGATCGGGTTGTCCTTGATTTTTTGTTTCTTTTGCATCAAGGCAAAAGAAAAGGCATAAAAAAATAATCTTCCTAATCAGCAAAGAGTTTATGTGGCAATGTTCCCGTATAAACGGGAGTTATCTCTGGTTTTTTTCTTGAATACTTTCCAAATTAAAATTCCTGCTAATCAGCATAGCGTTTCGGTGGCGTTGGCCTGACAAACGAGGGT
>DATCMY010000305.1:0-21918 GCA_036565505.1 Hanamia sp. | reverse complement strand
CTCCAGGAGAGCCTAAGTCCGCTTTACATGACACAATAAAGATAAAAGAAAACTATTCAAAATGACTATTTCAGGAATCATCCCTAAAAAAACTCCCAACGGAGTTGTACCTATCCAGCACATCAAAATATGATTTAGCCTCTTTTAGTTAAAGACTACTTCTATTTTTACATTGGTTTTTCATAGGATATTGGATTTGAATCGGAGCTGGATTTCTATCTGGCTCTCTTTTTTTGATTAATGATCTTATTGATAAAAAACATTCTCTGCAAACTGCTTCCCGATGTTTTTCCGGTTTGCCTGATTTAGGAATCAGGATAACAATCATGAATAACGCTGATCACCGTCATTACTATAAATATTAACTACCTATATTTTTGTCAAGGTTTTTCATAGGATAATGGATTTGAATCAGAGCTGGATTTCTATCCGGCTCTCTATTTTTTTAATCAACCGGTTATGTAACCTATCCTGAAATTTTAAACAGGAACCATTAAAGTTTCAAACACAATCTTTCTGTGAATTTTGCCAGATATCCCTTTCCTTTCAGGCTCTATATTTTTCAATAATTAAATTAATAATATATGCAATCTATATTAGCCGCGACTACAAGCCCTGTTTCGAATCAGAACACCATAGTAATTACTGACAAGAAAATAAAATATGCTTCGCCTGAAATTGAACCAGGCAGAAGTGAAAATGAGGCAAGGACCATTAAAATTTTGTATGAATGAAAAAGTTAGTACAATATACTTTTTTTGTTTTTGCAACATTAAGTTTCAATTATGGGTATGCGCAATTACAGGATTCTACAAAAAGATGGAATATGCCGGATTGCATTCAATATGCAACTCAGCATAATATTCAAATCAGCACTTTGCGTTTGAATGAACAATCTTCTTTCCAGGATTTATTGGCTGCAAAGGCAGCTAAAATACCGAACCTGTTTGCTTCTATTGGAAACACATTTAATAATGCCAATAATAATGTTTATGGAAATGACAAACTGGTGAACCAGTTAACAAGCAGCGGTAATTATACCATCAATTCGTCTATTGTTTTGTGGAATTATAATTACATCAACAACAATATCCAGCAAAGAGAATTGCTCACACAATCTGCCGGGCTTTCCGTAAAACAATCCCTCAACAATATCACGCTATTTATTACGCAGGCTTACCTGGATATTTTATTGGCAAAAGAAAACTTAAAGTATATCAATGAGCTTGTAACTACATCGAAAGCGAGGGTAAAACAAGGACAAATGTTTTATGATGCAGGCAGCATTGCCAAAAAGGATCTTTTACAATTGCAGGCACAATTGGCCACTGATAGATATTTGATAGTGCAAACACAAAATGCCATCCGGCAAAATATTCTGTCACTAAAACAAATACTGCAATTACCTACTGACGCCTTTTTTGATATTGCCACACCGGATTCTGTTATTGTAGCGCCGGAATTGCCTCCTCTTCATGATGTGCAACAAGCTGCACTTCGTGATTTTCCGGAAATTAAAATCAGTACACTGGAAGAAGATATTGCTTCACTTGATATTGCCAAGGCCAAAGCAGGATTCAGGCCCGTGCTTAGTGCAAACGGAGCGTTGGGTACAGGGTACAGTGATGTTTTTACCAACTCAGTTTCTCCCAAAACCAATTACTTCACACAAACGGAAAATAATTTTTATCAGCGCCTGGGATGGACATTATCTATCCCGATATTTTCAAACCGGATCAATAAAACCAATCTTGAAAAAGCAAATATTGCCTATAAGGTAGCTGATCTCAACTTCCAAAACAGTCAACTGGTTTTAATGCAGCAAGTGGAGCAGGCTTACCTGAATGCGGTGAATGCAATGCAATCCTATGATGCAGCTAAGATACAATTGGAAGCTGCAACAGAAATCTACCGCATTGCAAATGAACAAGTCAAACTGGGCGCCATCAATACCTATGATCTGTTGGTGCAACGAAACCAATATGTGCAGGCAGTGCAGGCATACACGCAGGCAAAGTACAGTGCCATACTGCAACAAAAGATATATGAATTCTACATGGGCAACCCGGTAACATTATAAAATTATTGAAATGAAAAAGAAGACAATTATTATACTTTCTGTTTTGGTTCTGGCGGCAGCAGCAGGTATTTTCTATTTTACCTCAGGCAAAAAAGCTCAGGCTGTCAACTTTGTCACCGGCCAGGCACAATATGGATACATTGCAAAAAGTATAACGGCCACTGGCACCGTTCAGCCGGTTGATACCGTTTCTGTAGGAGCGCAGGTTTCCGGTGTGGTAAAAAATGTATATGTTGATTTTAATAGTGAAGTTAAACAAGGCCAATTGCTGGCAAAAGTGGATCCTTCTATTATCCAGGCACAAACAGAACAATCAAAAGCAAACCTTGCCAATGCACAAAGCAACCTGAATTACCAGCAAAATAATTTTGACCGGCAAAATAAATTATATAATCTGGGCGCAATAAGTAAAGCAGATTACCAGGTTGCCTTAAATCAGTATAACGGCGCCAAAGCGGCTATTTCTAATGCCGCTGCCCAGTTGAGGCTGGCCGAAAGAAATCTTTCTTACACAAATATTTATTCACCTATAAATGGTGTGGTGCTGAACAGGAATGTAAGCGCCGGCCAAACCATAGCTTCCAGTTTTAATGCGCCTACTTTGTTTGTGATCGCAAAAGACCTAACAAAAATGCAGGTACGTGCCGCTGTTGATGAAGCAGACATCGGAGGAGTGCGTTCAGGGCAGCTTGTATCGTTTACGGTAGATGCGTTCCCCGATGATATTTTTGAAGGGACCGTGCAACAAATTTTACTACATCCCACTGTTTCTGCTAATGTAGTTACCTATACCACACTGATAAATGTTGAAAACAAAGCAATGAAACTAAAACCCGGTATGACCGCCAGTATCAATATTTATTTAGAAGAAGACAGTAATGCCTTACTCATTCCTTCAAAGGCATTGAATTTTAAGCCCGATTCTACTTTATTAAAAAATTATACGATCAAAAAAGTAACAAGAAATACCACCGGCGCAAACAATATTAATAAAGAAAATAAAAGGAATCGCCCCGATTCGTCGAAAAAAGCAAAACAGGAAAAGACCGAAATCAGTAAATCTTATGTGTGGGTAAGAAGCGGTGATACATTGACTGAAAAAAGAATTGTAACAGGCCTTAACGATGATGCTTATGTGAGAGTGATAAAAGGATTGATACCAGGTGAAGAAGTGATAACAGGTATCATAATCGGTGAAAGTAAAAATAACACTGATAATACACAACGCAGTCCTTTTATGCCGCAGATGCGGAGGCGAACAACGACCGGTACAAGGAGCCAATAAATTTTAAAAAAAACATTATCGTGAGTCCAGTAATTGTAGATATTCAAAACCTGAAACGCGAATTCAAAATGGGAGATGAGATCGTAAAAGCGCTTAATGGTGTTAGTTTTACCATCACTTCAGGAGAATTTATTACCATCATGGGCAGCAGTGGATCTGGCAAAACAACATTATTGAATATATTAGGCTGCCTTGATAAACCAACTGAAGGAGAATACATTCTAAGCGGAACCCACGTAAGCAAACTTTCCAGGAATGAATTGGCAAAATTGCGCAACAGAAAATTAGGTTTTGTTTTTCAGTCCTATAATTTACTACCACGAACATCGGCTATTGAGAATGTAGAATTGCCTTTGTTGTATAACAATGAAATTTCGGCCAAACAAAGAAAAGAAAAAGCCCTAAAGGCTTTGGAGGCAGTAAAACTTTCAGACAGGATTCATTATCTGCCGAGCCAGCTATCAGGAGGCCAGCAACAAAGAGTAGCCATTGCAAGGGCATTGGTAAATGATCCATTAATTATTCTGGCCGATGAAGCCACCGGCAATCTTGACTCCAGAACTTCTTATGAGATCATGATGCTGATACAGGAATTGAACAGTAACCAGGGAAAAACAATTGTATTCATAACTCATGAACCTGATATTGCTACATTCAGTAAACGCACCATTACTTTAAGAGATGGTAAAATAATAAAAGACGAAATCAATAATAATGTACGCAATGCAAAGGAAGTATTGCAAAACATGCCACCCATTCAGGAATTGTCAAAAGCAACACCATGAAAATAGTTAACCTTTTACGCATAGCATGGAAAGCGATTAAGCGCAATAAGATGAGATCCTTTCTCACCATGCTGGGCATTATTATTGGCGTAGCTGCTGTTATAGCAATGGTTGCCATCGGGCAGGGATCGAGGCAAAGCATTCAAAGCCAGATAACCGCTATGGGAAGCAATATGATCACCATAAGGCCCAGCAGTAATGTAATGGGTGGAGTAAGATTGGATAACACCACTGTGCAGGCACTTACGGAGCCTGATGTAATTGCTTTACAAAAACAAGCGGAATACATCAATGCAGTTTCCCCTTCTATATCTTCAAGAGGCCAGGTGATCAATGGCCCTAATAACTGGACAACCAATCTTCAGGGTGTGTTTCCGGAATATTTATCTATACGGATATGGCCTCTTCAGGATGGCGTGGCATTCACCAGCCAGGATGTAAAGGCAGCTTCTAAAGTTTGCCTGGTGGGCCAGACAATTGTGAAAAATATTTTTCCTGATGGTGCCGACCCGGTTGGTAAAACCATCCGTTTTAAAAACATCCCATTTAAAATAATCGGAGTGTTGAGTAAAAAAGGTGAAAACACTTTCGGGCAAGACCAGGATGATGTAATACTCACACCTGTCACCACGGTGCAGAAACGGATACTTGCCACTACTTATTATCAATCAATTTTCGCATCGGCCATTGATGAAAATTCAACTGACAAAGCAGCCTCTGAAATACAAAAGATATTGAGAGCATCGCATAAACTGCAAAAAGGTGTTGATGATGATTTCACAGTAAGAACACAGGCTGAATTGATAAGTACATTTACCTCCACCAGCCAGATACTAACGATACTACTTGGTGTGATAGCAGGAATATCTCTATTAGTGGGGGGCATTGGCATCATGAATATCATGTATGTTTCGGTAACAGAACGAACAAGGGAAATCGGTTTAAGGATGTCTATTGGTGCAAGAGGAATAGACATCCTGATGCAGTTTTTAATTGAAGCCATTATGATTAGTATTGCCGGCGGATTGATAGGCGTAGGATTGGGCATTGGCGCTACAAAATTGATAACCATGTTTCTGCAATGGCCTACATTTGTAACGCAATCTTCTGTTATACTTTCATTCCTGGTTTGTTTTATCACCGGCGTATTTTTTGGTTATTACCCGGCGCTAAAAGCATCACGGCTTGATCCGATAGAAGCATTGCGGTATGAATAGATAAAGCTTTTAGATATTTTTGACAGGCAGGAAATATTAACCAGGAATAAAAAAATGAAAAAGAGTTTTCTAATAATAATAGTTACAAGCTTACTATCGTGTAGTCGCAAAGTAGAAAAAACAAACCCTACTTCAGAAAGTATAACTGAATCCGTCTATGCATCCGGTATAGTAAAAAGCAAAGATCAATACCAGGTTTTTTCACCGGTAAATGGATTGATACAAAAAATATATGTAGCAGAAGGAGATTCTGTAAAAAAAGAGCAAGCGATTATAAAAGTAACCAGTGAAACGGCCCGGCTGAATACGGAGAATGCTCAACTTGCGGCAGATTATGGAACCGTAAGCGCCAATAAAGACAAATTAAATGAAATACAAGCCAATATTAATTTCCTTAAAAGTAAAAAGCAAAATGACTCTTTATTATGGGAGAAGCAACGTAACCTTTGGCAACAGGGAATTGGTACCCGCAACGAATTGGACCAAAGGGAACTGGCTTTTAAAAATGATGCTGCTGCCTATAATGCTGCTATATTCCGATACAATGATCTTCAGAAACAACTCAGCTTTACAGCGGCACAATCAAAAAATAATTTGCAGATCAGCAAAGCAGTAGCGGGCGACTTTACTGTGAAAAGCCAGGTAAACGGAAGAGTTTACAGCATCGCAAAAGAACCCGGGGAAATGGTTACTACGCAAACCCCGGTTGCTGTAATTGGTGCAGGAAATTTTATGCTGGAGTTACAGGTGGATGAATACGATATTAAAAAAATTATACCAGGGCTACAGGTTTTAGTAACCATGGATAGTTACAAAAACAAAGTCTATGAAGCCAAAGTGACCCGGATAATTCCTTTTATGAATGACCGCACCAGGTCATTTACCGTGGAAGCGGTTTTTGAAACACAACCACCTGCGCTTTACCCCAATCTTTCTGTGGAAGCCAATATCATTATACAGGCTAAAAAAAATACCATTACCATTCCAAGAGATTACCTGGTAGATGATTCTTTGGTACTGATGCCCGGAGGTAAAAAAAAGAAAGTAGTTACAGGCCTCATGGATTACCAGAAAGTGGAAATAGTAAGCGGGCTCAATACAACTGATGAGATCATAAAACCAGTGCAATGAATTACAAACTGATCATAAGCATTGCAAAATCTTTACTAATAGCACGATGGCGGCAAACCATGATAGCTGCTATTGGCGTCACTTTCAGCATTACAATGTTTATCGCTTTATTAGGTTTTATGACAGGGCTAAATGACCTGCTCGATGGATTGATCCTTAACAGGACGCCGCATATTCGTCTCTATAATGAAATAAAACCAAACAAGCATCAGCCTGTAAGTTTAATGCCGGCTTATAAAGATTATTATAATTTTATAAGCTCAGTAAAATCGGTAAACAGCCGGCAGGATATTTATAACAGCAGCGCCGTGGAAAATGCTTTAAGAGATGATAAAAGAGTTCTGGGTATTTCTCCTAAAATAACCGCGCAAGTATTTTATAACGATGGCACTGTTGATATTACAGGAGTAGTAAATGGCATTGATGAACAGGCGGAAAGCCAACTATTTCATTTTGGCGATTACATCACCAGTGGTTCTGCTTTGGATTTAAAGAACAGGTCAAATACTATTATCCTTGGAAAAGCTTTAGCGGAAAAATTATTTGCGAATATCGGGGATGTGATACAGGTTATTAGCATAAACGGCGACAGGTTCCCTTTAAAAGTAGTAGGATATTATGAATCGGGGCTCAGGGATTTTGATAAAACACAAGGCTTTGCATCTATCAGAACTGCCCAAAAAATTCTCGGAAAGCCTGATAATTACATTACAGATATTCAAATTAAATTAAACGATATTAACCAGGCACCGGCTATTGCAAAAGAATACGCAAAAAAGTTTGGCACAGAAGCGGAAGATATTCAAACAGCCAATGCTCAATTTGAGACCGGCAGTTTTATCCGGACCCTCATTTCATATGTTGTAGGCATTACCCTTTTAATTGTAGCAGGATTTGGCATTTATAATATTTTGAACATGATGATCTATGAAAAGATGGACACCATTGCCATTCTGAAAGCAACCGGATTTGCAGGGCGGGATGTAAAATGGGTATTTATTATTATTGCTCTATTCATTGGACTTGCAGGTGGATTGATTGGACTTATACTGGGTTTTGCACTTTCTGCAATTATAGACCAGGTACCATTTAATACGCCTGCCTTACCCACCATTACTACCTACCCGGTTAATTATAATCCTGCATTTTATTTTATTGGCATTGCATTTTCATTAATCACAACCTATCTCGCCGGCCTGTTTCCTGCAAGGAAAGCCAGCAAAGTAGATCCGGTTGTTATAATCAGGGGGAAATAATATGAATACACCCATATTGGAAGCCAGGCATGTCAATAAACATTTTCATGACCCGTTAACTATAAAGGTTTTGAACGATATTAATTTCATCATCAATAAAGAAGAATTTGTTTCAGTGATAGGAAAATCAGGTTGCGGAAAATCAACACTACTCTATATTCTATCTACAATGGATACCGATTATGAAGGAGAAATTTTAATTGATAATGAAAGCATGCTCCATAAAAAAGAAAAAGAATTGGCACAAATACGCAATAAAAAAATTGGATTCATTTTTCAGTTTCATTACCTGCTGAACGAATTCAATGTGCTGAAAAATGTAATGCTGCCGGGATTGAAACTTGCCCGATTTTCAGAAAAAGAAGTAGAGCACCGTGCCATGGAAAAACTCACTATGCTGGATATTCACCACCTCGCTTTAAAAAAAGCCAACCTCATATCGGGCGGAGAAAAACAAAGAGTAGCCATTGCCAGGGCACTCATCAATGACCCTGATATTATTATGGGTGATGAGCCTACCGGAAACTTAGATAAAAAAAACAGGGAAATTGTTTTTGATATTTTCTCACGGCTTGCCCGGGAATATCATCAAACATTATTGATTGTAACACATGATGAAAACCTCGCCAAAATTTCGAACCGTATTATTGAAATGGAAGACGGAAAAATAATTAAACAATGAATTTAGATTCAGGAGTATAAATAAATTTTACACCACCCATATTTACCTTACCACTCCGAAAGGAAATTTATAATATAAACTGTTGCATTTTATTTGACCCTGCTGGCACCTGGCCCCATTATCGGCACTGACCAAACTCATCCTTTTTGCTGACTGACATCCTTTATTAACCCTGCTAACAGAATTACTTTCGGGGCATGGTCAATTATTTTTTAACTTTTTAAAACAAGGAGGTTTATATGTCAACAAGAGCATTAATAAGAAGCGGTGAAACACTTCCATTTTTATTTGATGATTTTTTTCGTCCATGGAACGATTGGTTTGATACCAGCGGAATTATGGGAAGAACTTTAAATGTACCAGCCGTAAACATTGCTGAAAGCAAAGATGATTTTAATTTATCACTTGCTTTACCAGGAATGAAAAAAAATGATTTCAAAATTGATGTGAATGGCAACATACTTACAATCAGTTGCGAAAAAGAAGAAGAAAAAGAAGAAAAAGAAGAGATGTATTCACGTAAGGAGTACAACTATTCATCATTCAGCCGCAGTTTCACATTGCCCGAAGACGTAAACAAAGAAAAGATTGATGCCCACTATGAAAATGGTGTGTTAAAGCTGAGCCTTCCAAAAAAAGAAGGAGCTAAAAAGCTAAACATAAGCAAACACATCGCTGTGAAGTGACCCGGCAGAAAGCCTGGTTTAATGGCCCCCGCTACAGAGATGTCGGGGCTTTTTTTTATTCATTTTTTTCAATGAAGAAATTCTGTATCCGTTTGCATTTGAAAAATCAATTATAAAATTTAACTGATAAGTATCATTTATATAACTGATGAATGTTAATTATCCCTACTTAAGTAAAAAGTAATTTTACATAAAACACACAAAGTGAATTCTAACCAAGTAAAAGCAACGCCGGTATCGAAGGCTAATTTTTTAATCAGTTGGATTCAGTGTGAAAATGCGAACTCAAAATTAGTCCTGGAATTATTAACAGAAGAAAACATAAATATAAAAAACCGCCTATCTGAAATATTAAGAAATATGGGCGAAAGTGATGGAAGTTTTATGGAACAAATAGAATATTTCCATAACCGCTTCCTGAAGGAGGATGAAATTATCTGGTTTCTTCGTATGGAAGTTACAGAACAGGATAAGCTATTGGTGAGGAATATGCATGATGTTGATATGTTGAAAATAATAAAAACCAACCAAAAGCAATTGCGACAAGATATTGATACTGCCGAACAGGAGTTCCATAAACTTACATTTGAATTCAACAGCTATCTTGGTGAATTTTTATAAAACAGATGTTACTCAATAATAAAAAAGCAATTATTGTTTGGGTTTTTATATTACTATCCATACAATTGAAAGCCCAGCTTTCTCCTGATACGCTGAAACAATTTATCAGCAATACCAGCCTTTCTTCTATTGGTTTGCAATATCCAAAACAGGTAGTAAAGTTTTATAGGGATAACGGGTATAGAATTGTATGGCTCACCGGGCAAAGAAGTAATCTTCAATTACTCTCAAACTATATTCAGCAATCTCCCAGCCTCGCATTAAGTAAGGATGATTATCAACCGGCATTACTCAAAGCTTATAGCACCGGTTTATTTTCGCCGGGCAACAATATAGATTCCCTGCTTGCAGAAATTAAATTTACTGATGCTGCTATTCATTTTTTTCATGACCTGATCATGGGCAACCTTGCCGAACCGATTTCTTACAATGGATTAAATTATGCACCTTCCTGTATTGATATCCCTTCACTTCTCAATGCTTATCTTAACACTGGTAGGTTTTCTAATTTACCTGGTGAAATAGAACCTAAGGATGAAGGATACCTTTCTGTAAAAAATAAATTAAACTTTTTTCAAACAACTATTTCCGCAGATAATTTTAAAGAAGTTGCCGTTAAATCATCCAAAGTAAACACTGCTAACCAGCCATTGCTAAACCGTTTGTATCAATTGGGATTTATAGATTCTGATACGGCAATGTTAACTGATTCTCTTTTAAAAATAAAAGTAAAAGAAGTACAGTATTCATTCAACCTAAAAAAAGATGGAGTAGTGGGCAGCGCCACCCTGCAGGCTCTAAATGTTCCTTTGGCATCAAGGATAACAGAACTGGAATATACACTTAACACCATTCGCTGGCTCAGTTGCGCCAAACAGGCTGGCAGCATTATAGTGGTAAATATTCCTTCGGCAACATTGCTTTTATTTGAACAAGAAAAAATAGTGCTTGAATCAAGAATTATTGTCGGCAAACCATCCACACCTACACCCACATTATCCAGTAAAATAACGGAAGTAATTTTGTTTCCCTATTGGAATGTTCCCTACAAAATTGCTACACGGGAACTACTACCCCATATAAAACGCGACCCTGGTTTTCTTGATGCTAATAATTACCAGGTGTTGAATAAGCAGGCTAAAGTGATGGACCCTTATAGCATAAACTGGCATGAACTCAGCAGATATTATTTTCCTTATGTTCTTCGTCAGTCAACTGGCTGCGACAATTCATTAGGATTAATAAAACTAAATTTTTACAATCCTTTCTCCGTATACCTGCACGATACTCCGGTAAAATTTTTATTTGACCAGGATCAACGTTATTTCAGTCATGGCTGCATGCGGGTGCAAAAGGCGATGGAAGTAGGCCGTTATATTTTAAAAGGGAATACGATTGCCATAGACACATTGGAACAAAAAGGCTGTTTGTATAACCAGGCGCCCATAACTGTACCAGCTACAAAAATTACCCCGGTCTTTATTTTGTACCATACCTCCTGGATAGATTCCGAAGCCAATGTAAGATTCTATAAAGATGTGTATGATAAATTTCCGCAATTAAGAAAGAGGATCCCCTGATCATTGTTTCATGTTATACTGACTGCAATCATAGAACAAAACCACTGCTGCTATTACCTTTCCATTCTTAAATTTTGAATTATGAAAGCAAAGATGATCATTGTATATGCAGCATTGTTATTCTTAATGGCAAGTTGCTCCTCCTCACGAATCACTTATTCCTGGAAATCAGAAGCTGTTCCGGCAAAAAATTATAATAAAATAATGGTAGTGGGCCTCCTTTCTGATAATGACATGGATCTAAGGGAAAAGATGGAAAATCACCTTGTAGGTGATTTAGAGACAAGAGGGTATCAAGCCATTTCTTCCTTAAAAGAATACGGCCCTAAATCATTCGAAAATATGAAAGAAGCAGACGCGCTCGACAAATTGCACAACAGTGGCGTAGATGCCGTTATTACCATAGTATTACTCGATAAAAAAAGAGAACGCTATTATGTGCCGGGCAGGGTTTATTATTCACCCTATACCATTTATCAACGCCGTTTCTGGGGATATTACTCTACCATTTACGGACGTATTTACAGCCCTGATTATTACCAGGTAAGCACTAAATATTTCTGGGAAAGTAATTTCTATGATATGGATAGCAAGGAACTGCTTTTCTCTGCCCAAACAGAATCTTTTGACCCCGAATCAGCGGCGAGCCTTGCCAATGAATATGGTCAAATGATTGTAAATGAAATGGCGAAGAAGGGAATTATAAAATAAGTTACCTGCTCAATGTTGCCATTATTTTAGTTGACAAGATTTTCTAATTTCTTTTCATTTAAGATAGTAATAGACCCGTCATTAATTTCAATAAGTTTTTCATTTTTAAAATCGCCTAAAGTGCGGATAAGCGACTCAGTAGCTGTGCCGGCAATGGTAGCTAAATTCTCGCGGCTTATGTCTATTGTGAAACCTTCATTTTGGGTGGCATTATACTTCTTGTATATGGCTATTAATGCATCAGCCACTTTCTTTCGCAATGAATTATATGCCAGTCCCAGCAACTGATTTTCTTTTTCAGAAATATTACTTGCCAGTAACTGAATAAATTTCCTGCTTACTTCATGGCTGTTATTTATCAATACTTCAAAATCCTCTCTAGGTATTACAGCCAATTCAGTTTCTTCCAGTGCTTCGGCAGTTTCTTTGTAATTGGTATTTTCCAGCAGGGCTATATGGCCCAAAAAATCACCTTCATTATACAAGCCTACTACCAATCCCTTACCATCATCATTGGTCTTGGATGTTTTTACTTTTCCTTTGGTCACATAAAACAGGCAGTTGGGGCGATTACCTTCTGTAAAAATCAATTGCTTCTTTTTATATTTATTGACATTACGGCCGCCTGCCAGTTCTTTTAGCATATCTTTTCCGTCACTGGCTTTCATCAGGTCCTGCAACCCCTTGAGGCCGCTGAATTCTTCTTTAAGCAGGTCCACCTTCTTCAACCGGCTTTCCGCTGCATTCAGCAATTCAGTACCATTAAAGGGTTTGGTAATATAATCATCGGCGCCCAGTTCCATCCCTTTACGAAAATCCATTCTTTCCGTTTTAGCCGTAAGGAAAATGAATGGGGTATTCCTTGTATCATTATTTCTCTGAAGAATGTGCAATACGCCATAGCCATCAAGCTCCGGCATCATGATGTCGCAAATAATTAAATCCGGAATTTCTCGCAAGGCAACTTCTACACCTTCTTTACCGTCTTTGGCCGTGAACACACGATAGTTTGACATCTCCAGGATTTCGGCAGTGTTTTCCCTGATGTCCTCATTATCCTCTATCAACAAAATTTTTTTCATACATCATTTTTTTTGTCATTTCAGTTTGAGCAATCATTGCAACCGATATGTATTGCATTCCGGTGCAAAGGCATAATCAAGGTTCATAGCCCCGTTGAATATACAAATAATATACCTTTTGTATTCATTTGAATCAGATAATAAACAGAAAACAATATTTTTCTTAAAATGAGTGTGCAGTAATGAAATACAATAGCTTTAGCAGGGTCAGATCAGGATATAAAGGTATTAAATTCCATCTGTATATTTATTATTTATTTTGCGGAAATCTTAAATTACCGATGCCCCGGGGAGTAAGACACAAAGGGAAAACATTCCCTAATCAGCACGGCCTGGCCGTCACGCTACACCGTTAACACCCAAATCATAAAATTTTCTATTCGCCAAATTTAATTTGAAATTGAAGTAGCAATTACCGCCATCGTCAACAATTATAATTTCAGTTTTCCATCTGTCGCTATCCCAAGTGTGGCAAAAACAATTTACCCAAACTTCTTTCTCACCTTTTTTATTTGTCACCACGATTAGCTGCTTTCGGTAATTATTTTTTTTCAAGTCAATACTCCATTCCTTATGGTCATTTTCTAATGAATTATTATAGTTAGTCACACAAGCAATTAATAAACTGTCAATAATATTAATGTCGTTTTGTGTCAATGTTGCTGGCTTGTACGAATTGCCGAAAGGATAGTTACTCTTTTGGTCAAATGGGATTATTGCATTTTTTGAAGTGTCTAACTGAAAGCCTTTTGTGCTTTTGTTTTGTATTATTTGTCCAGCCTTTTTATTTTGAGATTGTCCATATGAAGTAAGAACATTTGTCAAACAAAAGGCAATTATCAAGATAGTTATGTAATAACGTGGTATCATTTTAAAATTTTATCCCCTGTTGGTGTTCCATTTTAAAAATTTAAACATTCCCTAATCAGCACGGCCCCCGTCTGGTCTTTGACCAACGGGATTATGAAACTAAACTTAATTTCCGGAATAATGTTTCAGCATTCCAAAACTATCTGTTCCTTCAACATAAAAATTTTGCCGAAGAATAATAATCTGTCAGTAGTGTTCATTTTTAAATATAATAACTTAACGGGTATAATTATGGTGCGCAGGACACGAATCAGCGGGAGGCTAATTGGGCATATAGTGAAAATATATTCTCAAAAATATTGTATTATGAAAAAAATATTAATACTTTTAATCCTAAAATTTATTTTATATGCCAAAACTATTTTACTTCTGGTTCATCATGTTTATTTCAGTAAACGCAATTGGCCAGGAAAAACAAACGTATAAAATCCCAAATCTCAAAGGGATTCTATCAAATCAAAAAATAGTAGCAATACTTCCTTTTAAGGTAACAATAGGGTATAAACGAATGCCTAAAGGATTTAATATAGAGGGGAATAAAAAGGAAGAAAAGGATGAGGGATTAGGTATGCAAGGAGGTTTATACACTTACTTATTAAGAAAGGCAAACTCTTATACTGTGTCTTTTCAAGATCCAGATCGAACAAATATTTTACTACATCAAGATAGTATTATTAATAACATTGATGACATATTGCCGGATTCCCTATGTAAAATTTTAAAAGTTGACGCAGTAATTAAATGTAGTTATGCCTATGAAAAAACTGGATCAGAGGCAGGGGCAATTGTTACAACTTATTTATTTGGCTATGGTAAAACTGGCAGTGGCGCATTAACGATGCAAATTTATAATGGTAATGATGGATTGTTATTGTGGAGATTTTATAAAGAAATGAGTGAAGGTGCATTTACTAATGCTAATCAACTTATGGAAAAAATGATGCGCAAGGTTTCAAGAAATTTTCCATACGAAAAGTAATTTCGTTTTTATCCCCCGTTGATGTTCCTTTTTAAAAATTTAAACATTCCCTAATCAGCACGGCCCCCCGTCTGGTCTTTGACCAACGGGATTATGAAACTAAACCTAATTTCCGGAATAATGTTTCAGCATTCCAAAACTATCTGTTCCATCAAAATAAAATTTTTTGATGCCGTTGGTCAAAGACCAGACGGCGGTTTCCACTGGGGGAATGATGGATTTGTAAAGAATAGTAGGAACACCTACCTCGGTTAAAATGTGTAACCAAAAGCGTTGGCGATATGTCAAACGTATTGTTCAATTTTATTTGTTTTCTATTAGTTTCATTGTTGTTAAAAGTTCTCCTGTTTGTTCAATGTCAAAGTATTTGTCTTTTACAAGTTTAACTTGATAGTTTTCTGGCAAATAAAGTCCCCACTTAGAAAAGTCCAATAATGTTGGATTTGTCTGCAAAAGGTTAGATATATGAATATCAATGTCTGAAAGGGGCAAGGTTAATAAATTCCATCTTGAAATTACTTCTTGTTTGGAAACTTCGATGTCAAATGAACTACTCCTGTCGTCCAGCGTATTTTTTATTCCTGAAATATTTAGGAGTAATTGTATTGTTCTGTTTATTCGTGTCCCTGTGAATGTGAAAAGTTGTAAATGTTTTTCAGCTGAAAGTAGAGGGCGGTCGGTTTGTAAGTTTTGAATATTAAAAACAGAGAAGTCTTTACGTAATATTTCTGTTTCATCACAACTTGGTTGGTCAAGAAAGTCATATTTTGTTTTAGAATAAAGGATTTCAAACATTTTTTCTCGTATTCTTTGATGTATTGTTGAACCGCCACCAAAAAACATTGGTTTCTTTCCGTCTTTTGTTGGAATTACTTCAATCTTCTTTGCTTTATGGTCAACAAATTTTATTTTCCAAATTTTAGCTGAAAGTAAAATATTCTCGTCCTCAACGATTTGTGGTGAAAATGGTATTTCACCAATTTTATTGCCGGCATTCACAACTTTGAAATTTTCTTCCGTTTTAAATACGCTGTAAAAATCACGACTGTTTACCACCTTTTCTCCTTCCACACCAATTATTATGTCATGTTGTATTTTTTCTAAGAAATCAATTTCAATTAAGTGATTAAGTATTTGCTCTGTCTCAGAAACTTCAATTTGTTTGAAGGCGGAGTTCTCTTTTAATTGTGTGACTAATTCAGCTAATCTAATCCCTGATTGCCCTTTGGTTATTGACAAAGCTTGATGAACTAAAATATCATAAGGCTTTTCATTTTTTTGAGGTGGTTCAATAAATCCTTCTTTGTATAACAGCCAGCAAGCAATAGATTGAAGTAAACTCCATTCATTTGTGGCATACAAAAATAAATTACTACTTTCTCCTTCTTTTCTTCCGCTTCTTCCAACCCTTTGAATTAATGAGGCTATGCTGTGTGTCGCATCAATTTGAACAACTTCATCAACAGTTCCAATGTCAATACCCAGTTCTAATGTTGATGTGCAAGAAATGCAAAAGTTTTGCCGATTGTTATTCTTCGCAAAGTATTCAACATACTCTCTCACTTCTCTGTCAACCGATGAATGATGTGAGAAATAATTAGAGTGTCCTTTTACTCTTTCTGAAATCTTTTTCAGTTTAACTGCAACCTCCTCTGCTCGCCCTCTGCTATTTGGAAAAATTAAAACCTTATTGTCTTTTGTTTCAAGGTATAAATTTTTTAAAAGTTCTAATGGCAATTCCTCTTTTGTATTCTTGAAATAGCGGAATAGAGCGTTAATCTCTTTTGCTGTTCTGTCTAATAAGACTTTTGTTTTTAATTCATCACCTGTAAACTTCTTTGCTTCGTTGTAATCTCCAATTGTTGCCGATAAACCAACTATGCTGAATGATTTTGAATTTACTTTTTGCAGTCTTGATAAAATTGATTTTAACTGAATTCCTCTGTCTGTGCCGATAAATGAATGTATTTCATCAATTACAACATATTTGAGATTTGAAAATAATTGTTTGACATTAAAAGGTTTGTTTACAAACATTGCTTCCAATGATTCTGGTGTGATTAAAACAATCCCATTAGGTTGTTTAAGTAATCTGTCTTTAAGTGTTTTGTTGGCTTCTCCGTGCCACTTAGTAATAGTTACATCTAGATTTTTGCAAAGTTCTTCGATTCGATAAAACTGGTCGTTAATTAAAGCGATTAAAGGTGAAATATATAATACTTGAACTCCTGCTTCATTAAAATTAACTTTTGAAAGAATTGGTAAAAAAGCCGCTTCTGTTTTCCCTGATGCTGTTCTTGATGCTAAAATAAAATTGTCATCCGACGCCAAAATTTTGGCAATAGCTGCTGTTTGAATAGGTCGCAACTGCTCCCAACCCTTATCATGAATGAATTTTCGTATTGGCTCTGAAAGTAAATCAAATGACATTATAGTTCTTCAATGCTGTCTAGTGAAACTTCATCAGGACTTTCATCTGAAATTTCAAGTTCGCCAAATAGCTTGCTTTTGTCAACTGTTGGATTCTGGCGAATGATATTCAGTATATTTAGAAAATCCCTGATTACTTCTCTTGGTGTTAAAAACTCAGATGCTCCTGGCTTGTTGAACAATTCCTCCATGAACTGTTGTATATCGTTGTCTACAATATTGATTTCTGTTTTGTAGTTGAAATCAAAAATTGCTTTCAATTTTTTCAGTAACACAAATATTTCGTTGTGGTCAAGCGGCATTAAGCGAATTACTGGCTGTGCAAAATCTCTTATCTCTGCTGTTTCAAATTTATTTGTAAGAAGCCTTGACTTTAAAGCATTATAACTAAAAAGCCCTCTGCGTTCGTTTTCTAATACTTCTTTTGTTCCCGCAAAATTAAAAAACAGATTAGCGACCTTTCCTTGGAAACAATCGTTGTAAATCGTGAGTATTTTTTCATAATTTTTCTCTCTCATTACAGAAGTTGAAATCTTGTAAAGATTGATAGCTTCATCAAGGTTTACCATAAAACCGCTGTAACCCATACTTACAAATAGCTTACAGAAGTTTTTGAGCATATCATAATAATTCAAATCATTAATTACTTCTCTAACCCCTAAGTCTTGTTTTGCTTCGGTTTTGGTTCTGTATTCTCCTTTCAGCCACTTCAAAGCGTTCCGTCTTAATTGCTCATCATCTTTTATATAACCTTCGTAATATTTCATTACAACCATTCCAAAGTCGAAACCACCTACATCAGTAATTTCATTAATGGTTTTCATAATGTTGTTTTGAATCAGCTTCAAGTATTGCTCATTGCGAATTTCAGTCAATGAAATTTTATTTTCTTCTGCAGTTTTGGAGATAATTTGCTCAATCCATTTTTCCAACAAAGTTGGTAATGCACCACCTTCGGGCTTTGTCTGAATAGAAATATTATCCATAATGGCTGAATAGAGAGCAACGCCTTTCCCGTCATTGGAATACAAACGATTGTCTGGTGTAAAATCTGCATTGGCAACCACAAATTTCTGCTTCAAAGCAACTGTATTGAGCAAATGGAGCATAAAGGATTTACCCGAACCAAAGTCGCCAATCCAAAACTTTACCATACTATGCCCGTTCTTTACATCTTCTAATGCAGAAACAACTGCGTTGATTTCTTCAGAACGTCCAACGGTAATATGTTGAACGCCAATTTTTGGAACTACTCCACCGATTAATGAATTGATAATTGATGTCGCTTCTTTAGGTTTAATGTTGTCTATCATTTTGCTGAAATACTTTGAAAATAGTTTGTGTTAATTGTATAATAATCATCTTCCTCCTCAATCAATACATCATCTAAAAAGTCATAGCAAGTATCGTTAATGCTTTCTACGAGTTGGTTTTTAAATATGCCTTTAGATTTTGCAAATAATTCAAGTTCACTTTGAGGGACCGAAAAATTGCTTTTCGCAAATAATTCTAATGCTGTTGTGTGTATTTCTGAAAAAGCTAATTCGCTTACAAAAGCTGACTGATGCACTTCTTCACTTTTTTGGGTTATCTCAATTTTGATTTCTTCGTTGCTTATTTCTTGTGATTTTATTGTATTGTTTTCATCTTCAAAATCATCCTTTAAATATTCATTGAGAAGTTCAACAGTTCCAGAGTGTTGTTGCTGAACTTCTTTTATTGAAGCTGTATCAAGTTGTATTTTCTTACGCTTAACCTCATAAACTTTGGAAACACTTTTTAATGCTTTGTCTAAATCTTTGTCTTTAATTAGTTCGCTAACAATTATTTCAAAATCGTGTAATTGCTCATTTGTTTTGAATAGGCTTTTCTGAATAGTTTTTGTAAGTTGTTTATTGTCAAAAGTTGCAGATTTTAAGTCGTGATACAAATAATGAACATAAAGGGAGAGAGCTGATTGTTTATCATACTTTGCTATAAACTTTGATGCTTCAAAAAATATATTTTCAATTGATGGATTCTTTTTATTTAGTTTTCCAAGAGAAATAATTGAATCAATAAACTCTTTTGTTTTTTCATTATAGTTTGTTGCTAATTCCTCAAACTTTATTTTCCAACGATTTGTACTTTGTGAATAGAGTTCAATTTCTGTCGCTTCATCTGGTAGTGTGACTTTTGAAATTAGTACTGGCAGCAACTCTTTTACTTTAGATATTATTTTTGTTTCAAATTCCGTTTTAGCCTCTGGTGTTGTGTAGTAAGTATCTGTATTTATCTTACGTTTATGTCCGTAATATTCACGGACTGCATTTTCGCAGTGTTTAAAAATATGAGAATAAAATTCTTTGGTTGTTGTTTCGATGCAATATTTATAATTTTGACTTCCGCTCTTGTATTTAAAATGCTTTCTTGCAATTACATCCGCAACAGCTAAAAATTCAGCATCCATTGTAGTCCCTTCTTGAATATATTTTCCTTTTAATTCTGATATTACGACAAGGTAAAATTTTAAGACTTCAATACAACAATATTCAATACTGCAAAAATTATTGCTGGGATACCAAAGTTTGTTGAGTAAGGTTACTTCATCCTCGGATAGTTTAAGTTGGATTTTATATTTAGTGCCTATTCCCCAATAGTTCTCATAGTTATTGATATTTTCATTTGATTGATAGGGGCGGTAAGAATAAAAACTTCCTTGCTTTTTACTTACAACATTAATTGTATCATACTCGTCTAATTGTCGAAGTTTCTTTATTAAGGATGCATAAGCATAGAACTTTGTATTAGGATAGTTTTCTGATAGCCTGTATAGCTGCTGTTCTGTCTGCGAAATATTTCTATGATTTTCATATTCATCTATCAAATTGAAGAGCAATATAAATGCGTAGTTAGAGTTTCCTTCTATATCTAAACATATATTATTGAGAAAATTTGATTTAAATGTTTCGTAAAATAATTTTTGCTCGGGTGAAGCAGTGTTTATTTCGGAATAGGAATAAACGTAATGGTGTGCCCAGTAGGGCACACCATTACTGTATTTCTTTAAGTTGTTTATAGAGTTTATTTTGTATGACTTGTCGGTAACATCAATAATAGAATCGTCAGTATAGTTGTTTGGGGTTTCTGATGTTGTCACTGTTACTTTTATATTTTTTAATAAATTTTGGACTAATTCTTCTTTTATTTCTTTTTCAGATTTCTGTCTTTTATTTGAATTCGTATAGGTCGTGCTTTGTTGGTTCGGTTTTTTCTTACTAGAAGAGGCATAAATAATAAAGATTATTATTCCGATTATGATTATTGCAGTCATTAGTTCTCTAAATATTAGTTGGCAAAAGTATTAAAATATGCAGTCAATTATCGTCAAGCTGGTGCGTTGGGGCAAAAGCAAATATGGTGCAACTGTGTGTCGGCTTGTGGGTGGCGTTGGACCTCTTTTGATTTTGTCGAAGCGTTGACTTTTATATTCATTTTTGTCTGCTCAATTTTTTATGAAACTAAACCTAATTTCCGGAATAATGTTTCAGCATTCCAAAACCATCTGTTCCATCAAAATAAAATTTTTTGATGCCGTTGGCCGGAGGACCAGACGGCGGTTTCCACTGGGGGAATGATGGCTTTGTAAAGAAAAGTAGGAACACCTATGTCGGTTAAACAGGGGACTTCATCGTTGGCACTGCGTGCTCGACGAGGCTTGTTTCTTAGCTGCCGTTATTCTTCATGATTTTAATGTACTTTTTTAGGAACAGGGTAAGTTCGTCTTGATATTCTTTAGGGATTGTCGCTGTATTGTGTGCAATTGCATTTCTGATTTTAGCTAACGAGTTAAGATGAGCTAAAACCTCGTCGCAGTCTTTTACATTTGAAAATATTACTGGGTATTGTTTAATAATTTTTCCGTAGTCGTCCCACATGCAATAAAATAAAATACTATCACCACGGTCTTGTAGCATTTCAGATAAATTTGTTTCTTTTCTTATCGAAACTGCCTTGGTTAAATCAACTGTTTGAATTAAAGTTTTCTCCCAATCTGTTCCAAGAATTGATATAAGTCTTGAATGTAAAAATTTACGTAGACTGTTTTCAAGGTGATAAAGTAGAAAATATAGTTTTGAAAAAAACTCTGCGTTCTTTTTGATTTTTGAATTTAGAAAAGGAATGTCGGAAGGTTTCCAATCTAAACTGTCTTGGTTTACCGAGAAACTCATGAAATCAACTTCATCAGATTTTATTTTCAGTTTTAGTTCTTCCTCAAAGGCACTAAGAAAATGAAAGCCTTCCTTTGTCTTGATGAATTTAATTTTCTTTTTCTTAGTCCTTGATTTGTTGGAATTATCGGTTAAATACTGTGGAATATTTGAGTAAGGTAATAATCTTAAAGTGTTAAATGCTTTTTCAACTTGAGTAGCGGTGAAAAAAGATTGTTTTTTTATGAAAATGAAAAAGTGAGCAAAAAAGTCAACTCGTTCGGATGGCTTTAGCTTGTCAAAATTTTCAACAGTTTTAATAAAGTCTTTAAG